>CAYXGF010000005.1:0-44477 GCA_964464465.1 uncultured Alistipes sp.
ATTGCCTGACGCTTGGCCGGGTCGCCGACCTTGCGCTCTCCGCCGTCGGTAAACGCAACGACAGAAGGAGTCGTACGGTGTCCCTCGCTGTTAGGAATCACAACAGGTTCATTACCCTCCATAACCGATACGCATGAATTCGTCGTACCCAAGTCGATACCAATAATCTTTCCCATAATTAAAAATATTTTTTCAGTTTTCAGATTTTTTTCATCGTTCGAAAACCAATATTCTCAAAGGTTATGCCAACAGAAAAAACGGACGCTTAACGCACCTAAACTGACACTTTAATGCACATTTTGTCAGTCCGCATATGACATACTGTCCGAAACGGACACCCGAAACCGGCACAAGGCAAGAAATTTGTCCTAATTTTCTCAACCAATCTTTTCCTATTTATTTTGACAATACATTTTTTTTGTTTAATTTAGCAATTGCAAATATAAATCTCATTAATCTAAAACATACTGGCATATGGTTATCACATTCAATGAACTCAGAAGAATCAAAGACAAACTTCCAAGCGGAAGTTCACAGCGCATCGCCGACCAGCTGGGGATCGACGTGCAGACCGTTCGAAACTACTTCGGAGGCAGACATTTCAACGACGGCACCCCCGCCGGAATACACTTCGAGAAAGGCCCTGACGGAGGTGTGGTTACCCTTGACGATACGACGATTCTCGACGCCGCAATGAAAATCCTGCAAGAAAAATAAGTTTTACCTTATTTATACACACGGAAAGGGGAAAGGTCCGGCTTTTCCCCTTTTTTCGTATGCGCATTTCACAGAGGCATCACCGCAGCCCACAGCCGTAAAACATAAATCTGCCACGATGATTTGCAAATATCAAATTTAGAATATACTTTTGCACCCGGAGAGATGGCAGAGTGGTCGATTGCGGCGGTCTTGAAAACCGTTGAGCTGCGAGGCTCCGGGGGTTCGAATCCCTCTCTCTCCGCAAAAAGCAAATATAAACCCCGTGTAAATTTAATTACACGGGGTTGTTTTTGTCACACATACAAAGCACTCGGTCAGTGCAGACTTTAATCTAAGAAGTTCGCACTGACTGGGTGCTTTTCAATACTTACCTACCGTATCACAGTAAGAACATCTTCCGGGCTGATGGGTGTATACGGTCCGTCTTTGACTTCGAATATTGTCGAAGGTTCCGCGACGTCTATGGTATGCCATTGTCCTTTCGGTATCTGCACCCCATAATTGCCGCTGGTCGGGTCGAGAAGAAAACGTTCAGTCTGCTCTCCGAGGTCGTTATAAAATATCACGGACATCTTTCCGCGCAGCAGAATGTATGTCTCGGCGGTATGCTTATGACGGTGGACGGAAAGTTGCGTACCGGGAAGAAGTACATTCAAAAGTCTCTGCGCTTTGGCATCAAGACTTTCGTGAAGATTGAAATTCATACGCAGGCGCGGGCTCGCCCCGGCCTCCGCAGTTATCTTGTCAAGAAGTTCATCGTTGATTATCATGGTTGCTGGTTTTTGAGATATTCTTCGTGCAGGTGATAATTATTTTTCATGAATATGAGATACGCGATAAGCAGCACCGCCACTGTTACTCCGAGATACACATAATGATTCACCGGACACAGTATCATGCCGAAAGATATGGCAAGCTGCAATGTCATATAAAGCAGCGATACGATTACGTGTGGAATTTTCAGTTCATTGGCCATAAGCTGATAGGCATGTTTTCGATGAGCCTTGCCGAGATTCTCGCGGAGCTGTATGCGGTGGCAGATTGTCAGAACTGTATCGGCACCATATACGGCAAGGAAGACTATGTAGGCAAAATCCTGTGTCTTCAACATAAGAAGGCCGAGCGCGAACAACAGGATAAAAGCGATTGTAATCGAACCTACGTCTCCGGCGAAGCATTTGGCCCTTTTTCTGAAATTGAAGAAACAGAATATGAGCAGACTGATTCCCGATACATACAGGAACGGCATTGCGATGAATTCATAATAATAGTTCAGATAAATCAACGGAGCCAATACCGCCAGAGAATAACCTCCCGTTATGCCGTTGATGCCATCCATGAAGTTGTATGCGTTCGTGATTCCCACACAGACGATTAATGCAATAATGACAATCCACCAGTCTCCGGGATTGAGTATGCCGAACTGATAAAACATGAGCGCCATTGCGACGAACTGCACGACAAGCCGTATGCTGTCTGGCAGTGAATGTATGTCATCGATGAAACTTACGAGTCCTATCATTGTCAGTCCCAAAAGGAACCATCCGTAATCAAGTCCGAAGAATGCGGCATATAGCCACGTGCCGAACAGAAATAGGATTCCTCCACCACGTAAAGTTATCGAATTGTGAGACGAGCGAAGATTAGGTTTGTCTATGATGTTGAAACGGTCGGCTACACGAAAATAGGCCAACTCAAACAGAATCAACAATAATGCGATAATTGCATAAATCATAATATATATTATTAATATTTTTCAAAACACCCCGTTTCAAGCCTCCGACCTATGCCCCGCGGAGGCTTGCTGCGGCAGGATGCGACAAGCGCCTGGGGAACAGTCGAATATCTCTTTCATCAAATCGGTGTCAACCTCAAAACATGCCTCATCCGATAACCTGGGCTCTGTATAATGGGCCTTTTCCGCAAGCCATCGCACTCCGGCAATAAGTATTCTCATAGCACTTTACAGGTTATTAATCAATTCGACATACTGTTTCGTAACCACATCCTTGGAGTATTTACTCTCTATCTCGCACAGGCCCCTGGCCCCCATCGCCCTCAACTGTCCGGCGTCAATCGTTTCCATCCATTCGCAAATCTCATCCGCTTTCCGGCAGGCATCGTACCATGTCACTATTTTCGCACAGCCTGTGTCGCGCAGAAAGTCGACGATTGGCGTATCGGCAGGCGAGCATACAAGCATGGGTTTGGCACTTGCCATAATCGTATAGACTTTGGACGGAAATCCATAAGCCGCCATTTTCGGGTCCATAAAAATAAACTGGATGTCGGAAAAACCGATAATTCCGGGCATAGATTCCCGCGGCTGATACGGCAGCAGATGTATATTGTCCAGATTATACTGTCCTATCCTCTCTTCAAGATACCCGCGCATCACGCCATCGCCTATCACATAATAATCGACAGCCTTGTCCCGGGTGCGTTTTGCGACCTCAATCAGAGTATCCCAATCCTGCGCCAGGCCTATGTTGCCGGCATACATCAGCTTCAAATTATCATTGGCGATAAAAAGACGGCGGTCAAGATGCGGCTCTCCTTCAAAAGGCCTGTATATGCAGGTATCGACGAAATTCGGTATTATACGGAGTTTGTCCGGACAGACAAAACGCCCGACAATTCTATCATAGAATACACGGTCTATCGTGGTTACAGCGGAGGACTTACTGTAAATATACCGCTCCATACGGCTCAGCACCGAGTGCACCGCACCGGAATCCCGGCCCAGGATGTCAGGATAAATCTCCTGTACGTTATACACCACCTTCGCACCTTTCAGTTTCCCGAGCCAGATGTTCAGCAGCCCTATGGTCAGCGGCGGCGAAGGCGACAGAATAACGTCTATATCCTTAAAGCAAAGCGCCGTGCAGAACGACACCACATGCCAGTAAACAAATCCCAGGAGACGGAGTACGGTCGACCTGAATTTTTTCTGCGGAACGTGATACACAGGAATACCGTTGTACTCGCTTTTCTTCAACAAGCCCCGCACCTTCCACCTCATCGGCTGTTTCCTTATCTGGGACTCCACTCTGTTGTAATGCGGCGTCGTGGTCAGAACAACGACGTCGAGACCGGCCCGCTTCAAGGAGTCCGCAATATCCCCGTAAAGATATGCCGAGGACACGCCGTCAGGACAAAACACCAGAGAATGGATAAGAACCCGCTTTTTCATATTCAGGAATCTTTGCGCCAAACCATTTTATTCACGACAGTGACGTAGGACTGGATGATTTTGACGACTGTATTGCTGACGTTCTCGCCAGTGTATGCATCCACCGGTATGCCGAAATCTCCCGCCACATTCATTGCCAGGGCGGTGTCTACGGCTTGCAGCAGACTATGCCGGTCTATTCCCGCGAGAATGAAACCCGCGTTGTCGAGCGATTCGGGACGTTCGGTGGAGGTGCGTATGCAGACCGCTGGAAACGGATGTCCAACGGAGGTAAAAAACGATGATTCCTCCGGAAGCGTACCGGAATCGGATATTACGGCCGCGGCGTGCATTTGCAGACAGTTGTAATCATGAAAACCGAGCGGATCGTGCATAATAACCAGCGGGTCCAGCTGGAATCCGCTCTGTTCTATCCGGAAGCGCGAACGCGGGTGACAGCTGTAAAGAATCGGCATGCCGTATCTTCCGGCAACGGCATTTACGGCGCTGAACAACGACTGAAAATTCTTCTCCGTATCTATATTCTCCTCACGATGGGCCGACAGAAGAATGTATTTCCCCTTTTCGAGCCCAAGCCTCCGGTGAATGTCGCTCGCCTCAATCTCCGCAAGGTTGCGGCGAAGCACCTCCGCCATTGGAGAGCCTGTCACATATGTACGCTCACGGGGAAAGCCGCACTCCGCAAGATAGCGGCGGGCATGCTCCGAATAACAGAGATTGACGTCGGAGATTATGTCCACGATACGGCGGTTGGTCTCCTCGGGAAGGCACTCGTCCTTGCAGCGGTTGCCTGCCTCCATATGGAAAATCGGGATATGAAGACGTTTGGCCGAAATTGCAGAAAGGCATGAGTTGGTGTCGCCGAGAACAAGCAGCGCATCCGGTTTTATCCGGGCCATCAGTTTGTACGAACAGTTGATGATGTTGCCGACCGTTGCGCCCAGGTCATCGCCTACTGCATCCATATATACCTCGGGGGCCTTTATTTTCAGGTCCCTGAAAAATATGCCGTTCAGATTATAGTCGTAGTTCTGCCCCGTATGGGCAAGTATGACATCGAAATATCTGCGGCATTTGTCGATTATGGCGGCAAGACGAATTATCTCCGGACGGGTGCCGACGATTATCAGCAGTTTGAGCCTGCCGTTATCTGCGAAACCGATATCTTTATAGTCTGTTTTCATCGCTTCTCTACCGGGTCAAAATATGTATCGGGGCGATTCGGGTCGAAAGGCTCGTTGCACCACATAAGGGTAACGAGGTCTTCGGTATCCGAAAGATTTACAATGTTGTGAGTGTAGCCGGGAATCATCTCCACCACGCGGAGGCGGTCGCCGCTGACATAGAAGTCGAGAACCTCGTCCGTGCCCTCCTTCCGCAGCTGAATCAGTCCGCGCCCCTTGACTACAATGAACTTCTCATTCTTGGTATTGTGCCAGTGCTGCCCCTTGGTTACGCCGGGCCTCGAAACATTGACCGACATCTGACCGGCACCTACCGTGCGGATGATTTCGGTAAAGGAGCCGCGTTCATCGACGTTCATTTTCAAATCGTAGGCCATCTTCTCAGCAGGCAGATAGCTGAGATATGTGGAATAGAGTTTTTTCTCGAATGAGCCGGAGGTCAAATCCGGCACTCCGAGCGTGCGCGGCATCTCCTTAAAGCGGTGCAGCATATCGACGATTTGCCCGAGCGTGACCTTATGAGTACCCGGGACGGTGCAGTAACGTCCGTCATCCCGGAGCACAGTGCCGGTGCCGTCGAACTCGCAGCGATGCTCTTCACCGCTCATGGCGGCAATCATCCCGTCGACAAGGTCGTCTATATAAAGCAGTTCCAACTGCACGGACGAATCACTGACCCGAATCGGCAAATCATTGGCTATGTTGTTGCAGAATGTGGCGACAACCGAATTATAATCAGGTCTGCACCATTTACCGAAAATATTCGGGAACCGGTAGACAAGGACCCTGGCCCCGGTCTTCCTGCCGTAATCGAAGAAAAGCTCCTCGGCAGCACGTTTGCTTTCGCCATAGGGATGACCCGCATAGCGCCCTGTAAGTGTTGCCTGAATCGAACTCGACAGCATCACCGGGCACGTATTGCCGTGACGTCTCAGGCAATCGAGAAGCGCTGCGGCAAAACCGCAGTTGACGCTATCGAAATCCCCCTGATTTTCAGTACGGTTCACCCCTGCGAGATTGAACACGAAATCGGCTTCGGCACAATAGCGGTCTATCTCCCCGGCCGCAGAGTCGATGTCATATTCAAACACTTCGTCTATGCGCACAGGATAATTCCGCGCCTTGCCGTCCCTGATGTTTTTTAGCTGGGCACACAGATTCTTGCCGACAAAACCTCCGGCCCCTGTAACGAGAACTTTCATAAGTCAATGTACGAAACCTTCTTCTCCGCTCAATTCCTGACGGATGTGCTCCGATACCTTACGGCAGGCGTCCGTCACTATAAAGTGAGACCGCAATGCCGATTATACCTTCCGATTACAAAGTTATCGATTATTATCGGATTGAGCAAATAATCGACAGCCCCCTGACCGACCGCGCCGCTACTTGCTCTCGTGGTACTCGTCCTCGCTGTTGACCTGCCATATGCGTGACTTGTCGGCCGAGCCGTTCAGTATGCTGTCGGCAGCAGCGACAGCGGTAAGCATGGAGTGGTCGATATTGTTGTAACGATGCATGCCGTTGCGTCCTATCAGGAAAAGATTCCCGATGGAATCGGTCCAGGACCTGATTTCATCCATACGGCCGTAAGTACCGAAATACGCCGGATACGCCTTGGGCACACGCACCACCACCGCATCGAGCACGTCGGCACGGTCTATCATACCGATATGTTCCATCTCGCCGGCGGCCATATCGATGAACTCCTCATCCGGCATGGTCCACAGGCCATCGCCCTCGTTTACGAAATACTCGATGCCAATCCAGACGGTGTCGCTGCCGGCCACCATGTAAGGGCTCCAATTGTTGAATATCTGAACACGGCCGGCCTTCACGTCTCTCTCCTGAATATATATCCACGTATCGGGATAATAGCGCTTGCCCTCCTGCGTCACCACATTCATCTTCCGGAGCAGCAGGCCGACAGTCATGAAATCCCTGTACACAAGACCTGCGGCCACCTGACGGACGGCATCCGGAACCGGCACATCCACCGCAGCGACAAGTTCGCGGACCGGCATCGAGGAGATGAGCCAGTCGCAGTCTATACGCCGCTCGCCGCTCCTGTCGCGCACCGTCACCCCCGAAACCCGTCCGACATCGACATGAATCGCCGTGACACGTGTTTGCAGCAATACAGTACCACCGCCACGCCGAATCCGCTCCGCAGCCTCCTCCCATATCTGTCCGGCGCCCAGCTTAGGATACATGAAACGCTCTATCAGCGAGGTCTCAACCTTTTTCCGGTCCGCACCCGCACGCTTGCCCAATGCCATGCGGCGGGCCATATGGACTATCGCAGCCCAGACCGAGAGGCCCTTGACGCGCTGACGCCCCCAGTCAGGACTTATCTCACTGCACCTGACACCCCATACTTTCTCGGTATAATCGCGGAAAAAGGTCTCATACAACTCCCTGCCGAAGCGGTTCACGTAGAAATCCTCCAAAGAGCGCTCCTCTCGCACCGGGAACATGCGAATCCATGCATAAGAGGCCCCAATCCTTACAAGCCGGCGCAGTCCGAGATTGCGCACCGTCTGCCATGACAGCGAAATAGGATAATCGAAGAAACGGCGCAGGAAATAGATTCTCGACAGCCGCCTGCGCACCAGCATGACCTTGTCGTTCTTTTCCGGGGAATGCTCCCCGGCATCCTCCAACGGCAGCAAATCCAGCCACATTTTCGTCACCGCATCCGACTTCGAGAAATAGCGGTGACCGCCCAAATCCATGCTGTTGCCCTTGTATCGCACCGTGCGCGATATTCCGCCGACAATATCGTCCTGTTCCAGGACAACGACCTCCATATCGCCGCGGGCGAGCAGCTCCGATGCGGCGGTAAGACCGGCAGGACCGGCGCCTATAATTGCAACACGTTTTTTATCTTTGACCTTTTCCATTGAACAACAAATATTTGCGAGCAGTAAAATTCCAAAAGAACACAACGGCAGCCGAGACTGCCTTGGCAACCAGATAATGACCGCCCAGCACCTCCGCAACAGTCCACATGACAACCTCGTTCAGCCCCAGCCCCAAGACTCCTATCACGGCGAAAAATACGAATTCGGCCACGCGGCTCTCCATAGCCCTCGTCTCGAAAACCCACGACACGCTAAGCGCATAGTTGACCGTCAGCCCTGCGCAGAAAGCAATGGCAGCCGAAATCAGATAATGCACTCCGCAGGCGGTAAGCAGCCACAGCAATCCGAAATCAACCGCAAAGGCGACTCCGCCGACAACGAAATAGCGCAGCAGCTGCATCCAGCCGTCACCCAGGCGCCTCTTGACAAACTCATTCATCACCCGACCTCAATTTCAACTCCGCCACCTCTCTGTCGAAACGCAGCAGATATGTCTGCGGATTGCGGAATGCCGCGACGACCTCGAACAGTTCCCTGTTCTTCATGATTGCAGGATAAAGATACCGCGCCGTGGCCGCATAGCCCAGGCAATCCAGAACCACGTAATCCGCCTTCGAATCCACGAGTCCGCGAATCAGCTGCATGTCGTCTTCGGTATATTTGAAATTGCACACATGACAGCCCGCATAGACATAAAATACCGACGGTTTGCGGCTGCACACGACCGTAGAGGCCGGCAGCCTGTCGTGTACCGCCACTGCCGCATCCACAAATCCAGCCAGCTGCGGAGGAACCGGAGAGCGGGACTCCTCGGCGAGTGCGCGCAACTTTCCGCCGGCAAGAAGGACCGCAGGCACAAGCAGCCACAGAGGACTGAAAATCTTTCCGGCACCGAGCAATTTCCGTGCGCAGAGCTCCATGACAGAATAAATTCCCACTGCAAGCCCTATTTCCAGCAGTGGCACCAGCGTAGTGATATATCTGTTTCCGCTCGGAGCGCTCCAAAGCGATATGATTCCAATCACCGCAACCGAATACGCCGCAAAGAACCAGAAGTAGCGGTCCATGCGTCGGAATCCGAACAGTATCAACGCGATGAGCACAATACCGGCCATCCATTCGACTCCTGTCGAGGCGGCATTGTAATCCACCTCCATATAAGGAATGACGGTATTCGGAACAGCCTTCGTGACAAGCATCCGCAACGTATCGGCACCACGTTCCAGAAGCTCACCGAAACTTACCCTGCCAAGTTCCGGCCGCCAGACGTTGACGGCAAGAAGCTGGTCGAGATAACGGCTCGACCCGAGGCCTACCGCCCTGTTGCGTATCTCCCACGGCAATGTCGTCGCCACAAATCCGGCAATGAAACCGAGCGTCTGACGCCACATGCCGCGGCAAAGCATCCAGGCCGCAATGCCCGCGGCAAGAGTCACACCCTGCGTACGAATCATATACCCGTATCCACACACAAGTATCAGAAGATAGAAATACGGATTCTTCCACCACGTGCACCGCGTCTGCCCCGTATCGAACAAATACATGAGCCATATTGCGATGGCGGAGAAGAGCAGATACGACGTCTCGCTCATCATTATGGTGGCGAACTGCAACACACGGTAATTGAGCAGCGACACTATAACCGCCGTCAGGGCCAGCTGCTGCGGCACCACTCGGCGCAGAAACAGGAACAGCAACACCGCCGCACCAAACAGCATGACCCCGTTCAGAATCTTCTGTGCGACTATACTGTCGGTGAAGAACCTGAGCGGCGCCATAAGCAGCGGATAACCCGGAGGAAAACTGTTGGCGGCAGGATGCCCCAACGTACCGATTTCGACATATCCCTGTCCCTGGGCCAGCGATGTGGCATACATATAATACTGACTGGTGTCGCCATTCATATCCAGCGTCGGCTTGAACACATAGGCGAACACGGCCGCACATACGACCGCTATCGCAACTATACACCAGACCAGACTCCGGTTACATTCCTTAAAACATTTCATAGCACGCAGGCATTTTTTTTCGCAAAGTCAAAGACGCCGCACTTTCCGACAAGACAGGCGCCTCATGAAATCAAATACAAATATCAAAAGAAAGGTATTTATATACAACTTTACGGTATATTTAAAACGGGGTCATAATAAGTACAGGAGACTGTCCGGCAATTTTTTAATGTGGAGACAGTGCTGGTAGAGCCTGCGAAGGTACAGCGCGAATGAAATGAGCGGGCCTTCGCGGGGCCAGGCTCCGGCCCGCACACTTCGAGGAAGCGCATAACTGTAAAATTATATATAGTTACCAAAATAAATATACTTAATTACAAATGTCGGACAGCAACTCAGGCTGAGCCGGCACCGCCGGCACACAGCCGCTCCGTTCCAGCAGGAACGCCATTCGGGTCTGTTTTTTGCAGTATGGAAAGCCGTAAAAAACCGTACAGCAACCATGAAACGATTATTCGCACTCCTGGCACTTGCCGCCGTCATGCCGGCACTCCGCTCGCAGGCATGCACAGGCATCACTCTCTCCTCAAAAGACGGCCGCCGGATAACGGCCCGGACCATAGAATGGGGAGGCAGCAACCTGCACAGCAGATACGTCGTGGTTCCGCGAGGCCACAAACAGCGCTCGCTCACTCCGCAGGGCGACGGCGGAATGAGTTTCACGGCCCGATACGGATACGTCGGGTTGGCTGTCGAGACGGAGGAATTCGTCGCCGAGGGCCTGAACGAGCACGGACTGAGCGCCGGATTGTTCTACTTCCCCGGGCAGGGCGGATACGAGAAGTTCGACCCCGAAAAAGCCGGCGGAAGCATAGCGGACCTGCAACTCGTATCATGGATACTGGGATGCTGCAAGACAGTGGACGAGGTAAGGCAGGCCATAAGCGAGGTGACAATCATATCCGCCGACCCGAGGGCCTCGACGGTGGACTGGCGGTTCGCTGACGCATCCGGCCGTCAGATTGTGCTTGAAGTCATGGACGCAAAACCCGTATTCTACGAAAACGAACTGGGCGTGCTGACAAACTCGCCGTCCTTCGACTGGCAGATGACCAACCTGAACAATTATGTCAATCTGTACCCCGGACCGGCGCCGTCGCACGACCTCGGACCTGTAACGCTGGCTCAGTTCGGTGCGGGAGGCGGCATGCTCGGAGTACCGGGCGACGTCACGCCTCCGTCGCGTTTCGTGCGGGCGGCATTCTACCAGACATCGGCCCCGCAGCAGCCGACAGCCGAAATGACAGTGAGGCAATGTTTCCAGATACTCAACAATTTCGATATTCCGATAGGCATCGAATACCTTCCCGGGAAAGTGCCGCCCGACATTCCGAGCGCCACGCAATGGACCTCGGCCACGGACATGGCAGGCCGCAGGATATACTACCGGACGATGTGGAACAGCGCAATACGCCTGATAGACCTGAATGCGATAGATTTCTCAAACGTAGAATATACAGTCTCGACTATGGACGAGGAGGCTCCCGAGCCGATAATACAGATACGGATAAACAGCAAACGATAAAGATACACCGATGGCCGAAAATACTATGAATATGGACACCATGCCTCTGAGGAAGGGGCACTTCCGCGTCCTTGCGGTCGCCTCGCTCGGACAGCTGACCGGAGCCGGACTCTCGACACTCGTCGGCATCATACTGCCGATGATTCAGATGATAAGCCATCCGGCACTCTCCTCGGCGCAGCAGGGCGCGATAGCCTGCACGAGCCTGGCGGGAATAATGGTCGGCTCGATAATATTCGGAGAGCTGAGCGACCGCCGCGGATACCTTCTGCTGTTCCGGCTGTGTCCGCTAATCGTTCTGGCGGCTTCGCTGGCCGCATACTTTCTCGACGGTCTGTGGACCCTGACGGCCGCGCTGTTCCTGATGGGACTCGGAATCGGCGGAGAATACAGCCTCGACTCGGATTACGTTTCGGAGATTATGCCGGCAAAATGGAGACTTACAATGGTCGGCTGCACCAAAGCGGCATCTTCGCTGGGCAACATTCTCGTCGCGGCCGCATGTTTCATTCTGCTGCGCATATGGGACAATCCGCACATGTGGGACAGACTGCTGTTGCTCATATCGGTACTCGCACTGACGATGTTTCTGTGCAGAATCCGATTCGCACAGAGTCCCGGCTGGCTGATGGCGCACGGACATGCGGACGAAGCGCAGAAGGCCGCCGAGTATTTCCTGGGGCCCGACGTCAGCATTCCGGTCCAGGCGAATGCAGGCTTGCCGGCCAAAAAGAAAAAGAGAGAGATGCTCGGCCCGAAGAACATGGACAAGATAATCCTCAGCGGCATTCCGTGGGCATGCGAAGGGGTCGGCGTCTACGGGATAGGCGTATTTCTGCCGGTGCTGGTGATGGCTCTCGGAATAGAGCCGCACTCGGAAGACGCATTCCAGAGGATAATCGGCTCGGTAAGAATCACGACGCTGATAAATCTGTTCGTGCTGGCCGGATTCGCCGCCGGAATCGCGCTGCTCGGCAATATAAGACATGCACGCATGCAGACATGGGGATTCGTGATAAGCGCCGCAGGACTGGCGATTCTTATAACCGCCTACGAAGCGGGATGGCCGGTATGGGCGTCAATCGGAGGATTCATAATATTCGAACTGTTTCTTAACGCAGGACCGCACCTGACCACATTCGTCATGCCGGCGCAGATATACCCGGTCGAGGAGCGCGGCGCCGGTGCCGGCATCGCGGCGGCATTCGGCAAGGCGGGGGCCGTGGCAGGCGTACTCTTCATGCCGATGCTTCTCGAATGGGGAGGCGTAAGAGCCGTGCTGTGGACATGCGTCGCTGTTCTTGCAGCAGGAGCCGCCGTCACCGTTATTTGGAGCCGCAGGCTGTCCCGCAATTCATAGCTACCGCCCGGGGAGGTTCCAGTCCGCAGGCCGCAAGAAGACCGGCGTCGGCGAATATACGGTCTGTGGAATCGTCCGCGACAATCTTCCCGCGGTGCATCACCATGGTCCGAGGACACAGCTCGGCAACCATATCCAAATCGTGCGTGGCGATAACCGTAGTATGAGTGAAGCCTCTTATAAGTTCTATAATCCGACGGCGTGACACCGAATCGAGATTCGAAGTTGGTTCGTCCATGACCAGTACCGACGGCTCCATAGAGAGTACGGTGGCTATTGCGACCCTCTTTTTCTGACCGCCCGAAAGGGTGTACGGCGCACGGTCGCGCAGGTGCAGCGCATCGACAGCCGACAATGCAGCGCACACGCGGGACTCTATCTGTTCGGGTGCAAGACCCATGTTGCACGGCCCGAAAGCGACGTCCTGCGCGACCGTAGGCATGAAAAGCTGATTGTCAGAATCCTGGAATACGAATCCGACACTCCTGCGTATATGCGGCAGAGTCCCGTGCGACAAAGTCATGCCGCCTACATCTACCTCTCCCGACGAGGGCATAAGAAAACCGTCGGCATGAAGCAGCAAGGTGGATTTTCCGGCACCGTTGGCACCGACCACGGCGACTTTCTGGCCGTGCGTAATCTCGAACGATACACCGCGCAGCGCTTCATAACCGTCCGGATAACGGTAGTGCACATCCTTGAAACGAAGAAAATGATGACTCATGGCAGGACCGGTATGAATGTCGAAAATATTACGGCGGGACCGACCGCCCTGACGGCAAGCATCGGCACGCACCAGAGCACCACATATGCAGTATCGCGTCTTCCCCACCGCCACACGCCCGAAAGCGTATCGGGAATCCGTCCGTCGAAGCCGCGGGCGAGCATGGCGCGGTGTATCGCCTGAGAGCGCTCCACGGTCCGCACAAGAAGCTGGCCAATCATGGCCGCCCATATTTTCAAAGGGTAGCTCCGCCTACCGAAGCTCCGCGCATCGCGGGCCCGGCACATGTCCAGACTCTGCTCGACCAGCACATATATGTATCTGTACACCATGAGCAGCTGCGTGGTAAGAATCCACGGCATGCCCAGTTTCTGCATTCCCCTGCAAAGGCGGTAATAACCCTCGGTTCTAAAAAGAATCGCAACAGCCTGCACTGACAGCAGACCGCGCACCGCAATCGACACGAAACTGACAGCGCCCTGTGTGAAAACGACGCTTCCGACCGCAAATGCAGGTCTTCTGTCATAGAACAGGTTGAAGGCGCCTATAAATACCACAAACGGCAGCACCGCCAGAGACCGGCGGAAAATATCCCTGTAACGGATGCCCGACCATGCGGATTCCAGGACCGGAAACGCGAAAAACAGAAGCAGCACGGAAAGCCGTCCCAAAGGTACGGACAGCATGCACACAAGAAAGAAGGCCGTCACAACCAATCGAGCGCGCACATCCGTTCTTACGGACACATCACTGCGCGAGGCCTCGCGTTCGGCCCTGTTCATTTCGAACAACACACGCTCCAAGGTCGTCCTCATAACCGTCGTCCTATGAACCGTACCAGAAAAGAGGCTCCGAAGACGACCGCAAGAATCGCCCCGCTGCCCACAATTCCGGCCGCCGAGGTATCGTAGTCGGGCATAAGGGCAGTGCGGCGCTGAATACCATCGGCAAGCGTATATATGCCGTCACTCCGCAGTTCGGGAGGTGCGCCGAGCGATGCCCTCTCTATCGAGAACTCCAACCCGTCGGGTTTCGAGGAGGCGACCCACGAAAATACGCCGCCCAGAACCAGGGCCGTCAGAGCTATGCCGACAATGGCAGGCCGCAAAGAACGGGAGGCAGAATCCTGCCTCCGGATTCCGGAAAGGAGCTCAGGTCTGTAACCGCGCACAGCGCACAGAACGGCTCCCGTGGCGAGTCCCTCACCCGCCCCTATCAGAAAATGAATCGGCAGCATGAACAAAAGAAAACGTCCGAACGGCAATGCCGTAACGCCGGACGCCACAGTCTGTACTGTCACGGCCAGTGCGCCGAGAAGCGCAGAACACACCGAACACAGTACCGAAACCGCCAGCAGACGTCTGTCGGAAGCCGACTGCCGGACCAGAGGCCGGAACAACACCGGATAGACCACCAGGCATGACAAAGCCGCCATATTCAGTATATTGCATCCCAAAGCCAGAAAACCGCCGTCGGCGAACACGAGGCATTGAATCACGAGAACGGAGCTGAGCGTTATGAATGCCGCCCACGGTCCCAGAACGGCAGACAGAAGTATGCCGCCCACAATATGACCGCTGGAACCGGTACCGGGAATGGAGAAGTTTATCATCTGGGCCGCGAAGATGAAAGCGCCCATAACGCCCATCAGCGGAACGATATGCTGCTGCATCCCCGCCCCGGCGCGCGAGACCTTGCGGACCGCCACGCAAAGCAGCGCCGCGGAAACCGCACCGCTCGCCGCAATGACAGCCGGCGAGACCAACGCATCCGACATGTGCATGATATGACCGCCCTTTTAGAGATTGGACACCCCGTTTTCCGCCTCGCCCTTCTTGCCGTTCCACAGGCTGTGGTCAGGCTCGTGCTCGTCGTACTTGAACATCGGCAGCAGGAACAGCCATGTGGTCACGCAGAACGGAGCGGTAAGAGTAGCTATGCCGAACGGAGTGAAGAACACGTTCATGGCACCCTGCACGAATACGGTGACCACGATACCGAGAAGCGCCCAAAAGGCGGAGCGCAGTCCCGGCTTATAGAAAACGGTAGCCAGGGCTATTCCCGTAAGCACCGGGCTGAATCCGTAAAGGCCGGAGGCTATATCGCTGCCCGACGCCGAAAAGATTATGGCGACGGTAGCGCCGGCCGCCGAACCCACGACGGCCCACAGAGCCGCCCACCGGTCCGAAATGAACAGTCCTATCAGAAACAGCAGTCCCGTTATCCATGAATCTATAAGAAACACCTGCGAGATGCCTTTAAGCCAGTATACCAGTATGTCCCAGAGGTTCAGATTCTGCACCGTGGCAAAGGTCGACACAAGCTCGGGCGTCCCCATATGCGTGTCCGGAATGGCGTGCATGGCCCGTGCGCCGAGAAGAAATATCCACGTACAGAAGACGAACGGAAATGTCAGCGAATTGACTTTCCACGGGGCCATCACCTTGTTGAAACCGGTCCTGACCCATGTTGTCAGAGCCGCGCACAACGCAAGGGCGAACCACATCCACGGCGTGGAACCCAGAAACGTAGGGAAGGCACATCCGACAAGTATTCCGTTGAAGCCCCACAGCCCCTGCTCTCCGTCCCGGTCGGGAAGGTTCAGCACGAAACCCATAAGCGTCGATACGGCAAGTCCCAGCAGCGCCCCCCAGCCGACAAGAATATTGCCGCTCATGGCAGCGCCGACGAATATGCCGCATAAAAACAGAATGCCGGTCCAGACGTTATTCTGAAACATAACCTGCCCCGCACCGCGCAGCAGCATCCTGATGAAATCCATAAAACCGGAACCGGTCCGGGAAGCGGGTGTAATAGATTCAGTCATATTTTCGCACTTTTTTAACGTCAAGCAGACGAATTTGTTTGTCATACAATTTTAAGTCCCTGCGGCCGCACGGCCTGCTCGTTGCGCCCGCAAGGTACGTATTTCGGCATGAAATACATATAGTCACCACTGTTTTCGAATCTACCGCCACGGAAATTCCGCAGGCAGGGCACATCCCCGCACCTGCATCCGTACGGCGGAACAGAACCTCCGCACAAGGCCTTTCACCGGCTCCGACTCGCGTCCGAGAACCTTGTACAGCAGTCCGGCATCACCCGGCAGCCGGGTGACTCCGGCACCCAGGCCGTCGCCGAAATCCAGAAAAGCACGAGTCTGCTCGTAGATACGGTCGGCATGGTGTTTCGGCGTCAGGACTATCACGTTGGCCATAACGTCAAATCCATTCATCACGCCCAGAGTGCGGGGCGAACGCTCCCACGGGCTGATTACGAATTTCTCGCGGAAAAGGGGCGTGCCGTCGGGGCGCTCGGCGTGAGAACACACCGAAAGAACGTCGTAAAGGAACGTCTCGTCACGATAATACTTGCGGCCGCTCATATATATCTCCGAATAGAACAGAGTAGCCGACGGTGCGATACTTATCGACGTATCGGCGATAAAACGCGTATGCCGGCACGGAATGGTGGCCTCGGGAAGATACTCCATATAGGCGTCGTCTTCGAGCGTGAACCGCTGCGTGAGTCCCGAGAAATTATACCTCATCTCGGCCAGCTTGGTGGCGGCTCCCGTCGAGACATGCGCGTAGGCGCCTTTCCGCACCACGAAATTCTGTTCATACCTGTCGCCGTCGACGTTCGGACCTCCCGAAGAAAGAATATACACACACGGCATCTCGGGCATGCACTCGTCGAAATAGAGCTCCTGCTGGACTATCAGAGGCACGCGGCGCTCCAAATCCCGCATTATGGACTTGCCCTTCCCGTCAAGTTCGAAACCCATGTACAGATACCCTGTCTTGCCCGGCGTCCCGACAGGCATGGCCTGCGGCTGACTGAGATACGGGCGCATCTCCGGTGCTGATTCGAAACTCATCGCCGACAGTTTTCAGATTGTCCGGCCGGCTCGCGGCAAGGCTCCGAGGCCTTGTCGAACAGAGCCATACGACGGATAAGTTCCACAAGCTGCTCTATGCCCTCGCCCGTCATGCAGTTGGTGAAGACGAAGGGTTTACCCGGACGCATGAGCTCCGAGTCGCGGCGCATGACCTCCAAATCGGCATGCACGTAAGGCGCCAGATCGGTCTTGTTTATGACCAGGATGTCCGACTGCGAGATGCCGGGGCCGTCCTTGCGGGGAATCTTGTCTCCGGCCGCGACATCTATCACATAGATGAAAAAATCCACCAGCGCAGGGCTGAACGTGAGCGTAAGATTGTCGCCGCCGGACTCGATGAGGACCAAATCCGAATCCGGGAAACGGGCCTCCATCTCCTCGACCGCGGCGATATTCATCGACGGGTCTTCGCGGACAGCCGTATGAGGGCACGCTCCCGTCTCGACGCCTATGATGCGCTCCTCGACAAGAATGCCTTTGAGCATCTTGCGGACGTGTTTGGCGTCCTCGGTCGTCACAACGTCATTGGTGATAACCAGCACCTTGTAACCCATATCGAGCAACTGCGGGGTAATGGCCTCGATAAGCGCCGTCTTTCCGGAACCTACCGGCCCGCCGATTCCTATTCTGCATGTATTGTTCATTATTATTCTCCTGATTTATCAATTCATAAACATTCTCTGAGTTCCCTTCTCGTGCAGCGAGGCGAGAATATCGATTTGCGGTGCGAAGGTATTCATATCTTCGAGCCGGTAATCCCGGACCCGCTCATAGAGCGCGTCCATATCGTCGGCCATGCGGAAAAGAATACGCTGGGTATCGTAGTGAGACACCCGCACCAGACGCAGGGCCGCGGAAAGAACCATACCGGCCGCACCGTACTGATGCGAACAGAACAGTTCCAGCTCGGATATGCCGCAAGCGGCGAAAATCAATCCCTGGGCGACAGGATAGGTGCCGGCCGTGCGGCCCTGGCCTATATCCTCAACCCAGCGGCCCATGAATACATCCGGGAAAACATGCTCCGACAGTTCGGCCAACTTCTTTCCCATACGGCAGCTCATCAGCCGCGCCTCGTAATTCATCTTGCAGAGCATAGTCTGCCTGTCGGCATCGAGTATCGCGCCGTAGTCCTCGCGCAGACGCCCGCGGTGGGCATGCAGGGCCGCCACGCCATCGGTGAAGGCGGCCTGAAACGCCACATCGCGCGTATACTCTTCCAGAGTGGCGGCATCGTGGACAAGCCCCAGAAACGAGGCGGTTTCAAGTCCCGACGAAAACGAGAAGGTTCCGACTGGAAACGCGGAATCCGTAAATTCGAGTAGTCTCAGAACGGTAGCGGCTCTTCTGTCCATGGCTTTCAGCATGAGTGGGTATGGACATGAGAGTGAGACGCCCCGTCAGGCTCCGTTCCGCCGAAAAGACGCCGCACCTCGTGCGGCGCAAGATAGGGAATGACCTGCTCGCCGCTGCGGAAGCCTACCTGAACATCCTCGATATGATGCGTGCGCATGACGCTCTCCATCACCTTGCGGTCGACCGTAAGGGGAACGAAAACCTCCGTTCCCTTTACGACCGCCGGCCAGTGCTGGTTGCCGACCGCATGCCCCAGCTCGAAGGCTATATGCATGACAGTCTGAGTATCCTTTCCGGCAAGCGTCCGCAAATCGAGCACCATCACATCGTTCAGACGTATGCGTAGCGCGACGATTCTGTTCTGCTCCGGGACATATTCTATTATATCGCCGTCCAGAAGCCGGGAGTGCCGTCTCAGAGACACGGCGTACTCCCCTCCGTTTCGGCCCGGAACGACAAACCTGCTCTTCTGCGCCGTCCACTGGTCCAAATCGACGTATTCGGTCTGACAGCCCGAGGCTATATCCCTCCATTGCGGAGAGAAAATATTGCCGATTATCTCCGTATATATCTTCATCCCGGGCATATCAACTGAACCAGTAAAGCTGTGCCAGAGAGAATTTCTCGGCCGGTTTGACATATGCCCTGTGTCCGTCGACATGAACCTCGAACGTCTCGGGATTGACATCTATACGGGGCGTGGCTCCGTTGCGAACCATATTGAACTTGGTCAGCTGGCGCGTACGCCTTACCGGCTGGACGATACGTTCGAGACCCAGACGCTCCTTGATTCCGTTCTGGTAGGCGGCGCCGGAGACGAACGATATGCAACTCTCGGGCATGGCCTTTCCGAAAGCGCCGAACATCGGACGATAGTAACACGGCTGAGGTGTAGGCAGAGACGCGTTGGGGTCGCCCATATTGGACCAGTTTATCACACCGCCCTTGATAACCATCTTGGGCTTGGCTCCGAAAAACTGAGGCTCCCACAAAACCAAATCGGCCAGCTTGCCCTTCTCCACAGAACCCAGATAATCCGACACGCCGTACGTCACGGCAGGATTGATGGTCACCTTGGCCAGATAGCGCAGCACCCGGAAATTGTCGTTGCCGTCCGCATCCTCGGCCAGCTTGCCGCACGCGCTCTTCATGAACGACGCGGTCTGGAAAGTACGCATGAACGACTCGCCGATACGGCCCATCGCCTGTGAATCGGACGAAATCATGGAAAGGACTCCCAAATCATGAAGGACGTTCTCGGCCGCCTGTGTCTCCGGACGCACACGGCTCTCGGCAAACGACACGTCGGAAGGTATCTTGGGATTCAGGTTGTGACACACCATAATCATATCGAACAGCTCGGCCTGGGAGTTGACGCCGAAAGGCAGCGTAGGATTGGTCGACGACGGAAGAACGTAGGGCATGGAGGCCACCTTCAAAAGGTCCGGAGCGTGTCCGCCGCCGGCTCCTTCTGTATGGTAGGTATGAATCGTGCGGCCGTCCATTGCGGCTATGGTATCCTCGACGTAACCGCCTTCGTTCAGCGTATCGGAGTGTATGGCCACCTGAATGTCATAAATGTCGGCTATGCTCAGGGCCGCATCTATCGCGGCCGGCGTGGAGCCCCAGTCCTCGTGAACCTTGAAGCCGCACGCTCCGGCCTCTGCCTGCTCCTCCAACGGACGGCGGACAGAGCAGTTGCCCTTGCCTAAAAGTCCCACATTTACGGGCAGCCCCTCGATGGACTGCAATATGCGCTCGATGCTCCAACGGCCAGCCGTGATGGTCGTTCCGTTACTGCCGTCCGACGGACCTATGCCGCCGCCGAACACGGTGGTGATGCCGTTGCTAAGGCATGCGTAGGCCTGCTGCGGGGAAATAAGATGCACGTGTCCGTCGATACCGGCGGCCGTAAGTATAAGATGCTCGCCCGAAATGGCGTCCGTCGCCGCACCTGTTATCAAATCGGGATGAACTCCGTGCATTATGTTTGGATTGCCGGCCTTGCCTATGCCGGCTATCTTTCCGTCCTTGATGCCGACGTCGGCCTTCACCACTCCCAGAATCGGGTCCAGAACCGTTACGTTGGTTATGACCAAATCCAGGGAGCCCTCCTCCGAGGTCATGGTATTGGCCAGTCCCATGCCGTCGCGGATGGTCTTGCCGCCGCCGTAGACGACCTCGTCGCCTATCTCCCGCAAATCCTTTTCTATCTCTATGTAAAGGTCGGTGTCTCCCAGACGTATCTTGTCGCCTACCGTGGGACCGAACAGATTGTTGTACTCCTGACGTGAAATCGTTGCCATTATCTCTATTTTTTTGTATTGTCGTTAGATTCATTCTGCATATCGGACTGCGGCGAGGTGCTCTTGAATCCGGCTTTGCGGACTCTGCGCAGGGCTCGCATCTTGGCCGGGAAGTATGTCGGCTCATCCTGGTCGCCGGTATATCCCATAACCAGTGCGTTGAAGCCCATCACACGGCGCTTGCCGGAATAGGCCACCACCTCGACCTGCTTCTGGTCGCCCGGCTCGAAACGGACGGCTGTCGTGGCCGGAATATTCAGGTGGCACCCGAAAGCCGCATCGCGGTCGAATTCCAGATAACGGTTGACCTCGAAAAAGTGAAAATGGGAACCTACCTGGATAGGACGGTCTCCCGTATTGCGGACGGTAAGCGTAGCGGTCCTGCGACCGGTGTTGTATTCGATATCGTCACCCAGTAAAATCTCTCCGCCGACAGAAACTTCGGTCTCCGGCTTAAAACCCGGCTTTCCGGGATAAAGACCCGACGGCTGCGTCTGAGCCGCGGAATCGGTCTGTGTCGTACTCATAGTTCAATTGCTTTTTTCGTTTAATTACTTTATCGGCTGGTGTATGCTCACAAGCCGCGAGCCGTCGGTGAAAACGGCCTCCACTTGCAGAAGCTGTATCATATCGGCGACGCCATCCATAACGTCGCTCTTTTTGAGAACGCTGGCCGCGCCCTTCATTACCTCTTCAACGGTCTTGCCCTCCCGGGCCCCTTCCAGTGCCGTCGAGGTGATGTAAGCGACCGCCTCCGGATAATTGAGTTTAAGGCCCTTTTTCATCCGCCTCTCGGCTATCATGCCAAGAGAAAGCAGCATCAGCTTGTCGATTTCTTTCGGTGTCAAATGCATAACGAACAGTATTTAATTGGTTTTTTTCCTTGCGATAAGACCGCCCGGGAATACGGTGCGGCATCCGAAGTTCAACACATGTCAAAGAATATGCCACAAAATAGAGATGCGGCGAGGAACGCACCCTGGCGGCATGCGGAAAATGCCCCGTAGCAACGGTTGCAGAAAAAATAATCAGCATTATCTTTGCCCGACGACAGCATCGGAAAAACAAAAAGACTCAAAACAATGTTCAAAGCAATGATTATCGCAGGTCTCGGCGGATTCATCGGCACCTGCCTCAGATTCGGGGTCGGCAAACTGTGTCACATGATATGCAGCTCGGCATTCCCGTGGGCCACATTCGCAGTCAACGTTATCGGCAGTTTCCTTATCGGAATATTCTTCGGACTGGCAGAGAAAAACAACCTTATCTCGGCTTCAATGAACGCACTGCTCATTACCGGATTCTGCGGAGGATTCACCACATTCTCCTCCATGGCCGACGACATGTATCTGCTGCTCGCCCAACGTCACTGGGCCTATTTCGCACTTTACGTGGTAGGCAGTCTGCTGCTCGGTCTGCTGATGGTATATCTGGGCCGCTCCATGATTAAGGTCGCATAAAACACCACCCAAACATATGAATGAAATCGACAGGATGCGCAGCGGAGCGCAATACGACTTCTCCGCAAAAGAGATAGCGGACAGTATCGCCCGGGCAAGGCGCCGTCTGAAAATATTCAACGACACCGACACGTCGGACCCGGAATACAGGCGCGTGCTGACGGACCTCATACCTCAGGCCGGAGAGAATGCGACGGTAATCGCACCATTCTTCTGCGACCACGGACACATGATACGTCTCGGAGACGACGTTTTCATAAACTCAGGCGTCACAATGCTCGACAGCGGCGGAATCTCCATAGGGGCGAGAACCATGATAGGTCCTGGATGCAGTCTGTACACGCCGCAGCATCCTACGGACTATATGGAGCGGCGCAAGCCCGTAGAAACGGGCATCCCGATAACGATAGGCGAAGACTGCTGGATAGGAGGCAGCGTGACGGTATGTCCTGGCGTGCGGATAGGCGACAGGTGCATCATCGGCGCAGGCAGCGTTGTGGTGCACGACATTCCGGACGACTCGATGGCCGCCGGAAATCCGGCTACTGTCAAACGCAGGCTCCGATAATCCCGCAGTCCCAGGCCCTAATTGATACCGGCACGGAACTCTATTCCTCCGACTCGTCGAGAAAACCGGCCGGCAGGTCCTTGCTGGCCTTGACTCCCAAATCACGAAGGCTGCGCGCCTGACTCACAAGAGAACCCTTGCCGGTGCTGAGCTGCCCCAGGGCCTTCTCGTACGCGGAATCCACAGTCCGCAGCATCTTGCCGACATCCTGAAACGTGGATACGAAACCCGAAAATTTATCCAGAAGCAGACCTCCGCGCCGGGCTATCTCCAACGCATTGCGGTTCTGCGAATCACGTTTCCACAAATCGTCGACTATTTTGAGCAGCGCGAACAGATTCGTAGGCGAAGATATAACTACCCCGCTCCGGTAGGCCTTGTTCCAAAGCGCACTGTCATTCTGCAACGCCGCCATGAATGCAGGTTCGTTCGGTATGAACATTATCACGAAATCGGGCGAGGCGCCCTGCATCTGCGGCAGGTTATGGTACTGTTTGCGGCTCAGCTCGGCGACATGCTTCTCTACGGATGCCAGATGTCGTTTCAGAGCCTCGGCACGCTGCCCGTCGTGGTCCGTATTGACATAGTCGACAAAAGCCGTAAGCGACACCTTGGAATCTATAATCACACGTTTGCCGTCGGGCAGACACAGAACGAAATCCGGGCGCACTCTGTCGCCATGCTCGTCGGTATAGCTGTCCTGCGGAAAGTAATGAACCCCCTTTTGCAAGGATGAACCTTCCAGTATGGTTTCGAGAATCATCTCGCCCCAGTCCCCCTGTACCTTGCTGTTGCCTTTCAGCGCACGCGTCAAGTCCTCGGCCTGGTCGCTCATGCGGCGATTCAGCTCGTGAAGGGCGCGTATCTGACCGTCAAGCGTACCTCGCTGGCGGGTATCCTCGGTGTGGATGCTCTCCACCCGCTCCTTGAAAGCCTTTATATCATTTTGCAGAGACTCGAACGACTTCAAACCCTCGCTTTGCAGGTTCTCGAACGAACGGACACCGCGCTCGTGCAGCTGGCGCGACTTCTCATCAAGCACCTCGGTAGCAAGATTCCTGAACTGAACGGCCATATATTCCTGCATACGCTTCCGCTCGGTCTCCCGCTCCTCGGCCCTCTTTCGCTCCGCATCGGCCATCATACCTGAGAGGGCATTCCTCTCCCGGTCGAGCGACACGGCACGCTCCTCGGCCCTGGCCAGTTCGCCCGACAAATCCTGCAACCGCCCGGCCTGCTCCCTATTGGCACCCTCCAAATCCGAAATCCGCCGGCGGCAGCGCAATGTCTCTATAAAAAGCCCGAGGGCCATGAAGCCGAACGCTACGGCCGATACTGTTATCCAAGTTTCCATTATTCCGACTTATTTTCCGCTTAACATATGCAAATATACGATTAAGCGAGAGCAAAAGCAAGCTCGCTTGAATTTTGCCGAGCGGGAGTATATCGGGCGCAGCCAAATATACGGCTAAGCGCAGACTCAACACAAGACAGACCTGCAACTTTGCCGAGCGGGAGTATTTTCGGCGGAGCCAACGGGACGAATAAGTATGAACAAAAAAACAGCCGCATGGTTGCGAACATATATCACCGCATCGACAGCAGGCTGTCGATAGTCGTTTCATACAGTTTCCACAACGGAGAGTTATACAGCGGGCTGCCTATCAATGTCACCCTGTTATATCTATCCAGCAAGAATGTATGGAACTTGCTGTTTTTCGGCAAATGCGGATTCGCCTTGACGAAATCCCCGTTTATATCCATCCGCACAGGATATTTAACGCCTGTACGTTTCAACGACAAAAGCAGGTTATCAATATTCTCATTTCTGCGGGTATCGAAAATAAACTCAATCTCTACGTTTTTGGCTGTCATACAATCCATAAAGTCCAACCACTCGGACTGCCTGCTTATTTGACAGGGCGTACACTGCATCGTATCATAAAAAACAATAATCTTCAACGCACCGTGCAATGTATCGGAACCTATCGTCTGCAAAGTAGAAGGAATCTCTATTTCAGAACCGATAAAGTTCAAAAACGTCCTATTCTCATTATTGCAGCCGATAAGTCCGAAAGCAATCAATAATATGGACAACAACCGGCAACGCATAACCTTACTTCTTCACATAGAAAAACGTTATCACCGGATTGTCGTTCTCCGAAAGAGACATACCGAAATCTGTCCGATATTTTCCGTGGGTCTTGACAAGAGAATCGTACGAGAGGTCTTTCCACATAGACGTGATATTAGTAACCATACCTGGGAATATGTATCCTATGAAAGCATCGTCCGTGGAGCCTTTGATATTGGCGAAATGAAACGGGAAAAATCCATTACGCGCATAAAACGTATAAAGTTTTCCGGTCTGTTTATCATAAATATTATCGGCCCCTCTGCATCTTTTAGAATGGCTGAACATCAGATACCTGTCCGTCAGAAAAAAATCTCCGAACATCATCAGATATCGCCCCTCCTTTTGCAGTTCTTCAAGCTTATTCGGATGTAAAATATAATATCGCGCATCACGATACTTGGCCGGAAGAGTTTTCTTGCCGCAATCGATAACGAACTCAACCTTCGCCCTGCCTTCTTCATCCAGACTGTAAATCGTATCGCTGTAAACAGGATGATAGTAGATCTTATTGTCACGCATGAAAAACGGATGGTCTTCAAGAAAACTCTCATAGGTATCTTTCTTCCGATAAAAGCCCCTGCCAGTCAGCATATAGTCGTTATCGCTCGTGAAAACCGTGTAATCGACTATCGCTTCAAGATGATTATTATCAGAGTTGACACTCTGGAATGCCCAGGTCCCATTGTCGAAAATACCGAATTTCATGAACAGGAAAGGCATTCTCCTCGAATAGCAGAACTTTCCTCCTATCGTAAAGAATGACACCCGTCCCCTGAACTGGTCGTAAACCACTATGCTGTCGCCCTTCACGCAAAAATCGGTAGGTTCGACGAACTCGCCGTCGGCCCTGCCGTAATGACCGATATCCCGAATATAACTTCCATCGAGTGAAAAAATCTTTATGCTGCGTGTTGAATATTTGTCAGACAAGATTATCAAACTGTCATGCAAAACGATTTTATTAATCGCTCCTACAACTGCCTTGTCGTCATTACTCAATCGGACCGCCCGAACGGAATCGAACAATTCAGTTATCCAATATACCGTCCGGTCCTGCACCCCGTCCTTGTCCTCGACCTTAACGGTAACAAAATCGCTATCCGTCATTTCGAAATTCCCGATGCCAGCTTCTACTGTCGCGGCATCGACATCCTCATACCCCTTCGGCACCGCATTAAAAATCTGACCGCATGAAACGAATGCCGCAATAACCGATATAAAAACACATCTTTTCATCTGCTGCAAATTTTAACATGAGATTCAGGAGCAAGGATGCCCGTCCGGAGCACTAACGTAACATACGCCGACGCCATACCCACAGACATGTTTCGTAAATGGCATGGGGGCATAAGTCCCTGAAGTGCCGCTACCGCCGCCTATGCCCTGTCCTCCGCCAACGCCTATTACTGGTAAATATACATTCGCACTACTGTCCCAATACCATTCTGTATTCGAAGACCACTCCCCGTAAGCGACACAAACAATTTTATATTCTTTCCAGTTCGTGCCATCGAGTCCTCTTTCGTAGTAATCGCCTTCCGGCAAAGTCAACATCTCCAAATTAATTCTACTCAGACTTTTGACACTCTCTGTCTTCCATTTAAACAAGCCAAAAGATGCGGAAATCACCAGCAAGGCAAACAATAAAGTAATTCTTTTCTTCATTTTTTAATATTTTTAATTTATCCTAAAAAAAACACCTGACTTCGTTCTGACAAACGAGGTCAAAAATCATATCGGAATCAGAATTTTAGACACAATAGCATATCATAGAACTTTTACAGCATTTCATTTAGTCAAAGCATCATTCGCAAATATATACATTAATTCCATTAAAAAAAAAAACGATATTTAATACTTTTTTTTCAAAAAAAAACCAAAACGGGTTCTATATGTCCCGAACGAGACCCGACACAACGTTTTTTTTCAACATTCCACAACAACGCAAACCGTATTTGGCATGCAAATATCGCTACGGTATGTTTTTAGAGTAAAAAAACGTACATTTGCACTACTAAAAAGATTTCAGACATGAAACGCATCATATCCCCGTCGATGCTATCGGCGGATTTCGGGAACATAGAACGCGACACGAAGATGATAGACTCGTCGCAGGCCGAATGGATACACATCGACGTGATGGACGGTGTATTCGTGCCAAACATATCGTTCGGGTTCCCGGTGCTCAAAAGCATTCGAAAGGCGAGCCGTAAATTCATGGACGTACATCTGATGATTGTCCGGCCGGAACGTTATGTGGAGCGTTTCGCCCAGGCGGGAGCCGATTTGATAACGGTACACTACGAAGCCGTGCAGGACGTGGACGGAATACTGGACATGATAAAGAAGACGGGGGCGAAAGCCGGCATTTCTGTCAAACCGGCAACTCCCGCAGAGGTATTGTTCCCGTATCTGGACAAAACCGACCTTGTGCTTGTTATGAGCGTGGAACCGGGATTCGGTGGACAGAGCTTCATCCCTGGTTCGACAGACAAGGTACGCTCGCTGCGCAGGGAGATAGACCGCAGAGGTCTCGGAACGCTAATCGAAATAGACGGCGGAGTATCGGCCGCAAATGCAGGAGAACTGTTCGGCGCGGGATGCGATGTGCTGGTGGCCGGAAGCGCAGTATTCGGTGCCGCAGACCCCAAAGCGGAAATAGTGAGAATGCTTGAAGCCGGAAAATAAAACAGGAAAACAAAGTGCTGGCGGTAGACAACATAACAGTTAGTTTCGGCGGTTACGAACTGCTGAACGGAATTTCATTCCTGATTAACCCAAAGGACAGAATCGGTCTGGTCGGGAAGAACGGTGCGGGCAAGAGCACCATGCTAAAAATAATATGCGGGCAGCAGTCTCCGACATCGGGCGCCGTGACGCGCAATGCCGACTGCACGATAGGATACCTGCCGCAGCAGATGAAAGTCGCGGACACCACGACCCTGCTCGACGAGATGAACAAGGCGTTCGGCGAGGTTGTGGAGATAGAGCACAGAATAGAGCGGATAGGCGAACAGATAGCCGTAAGGACGGATTTCGAGAGTCCGGAATATGAAAAGCTACTGCACTCCCTGAACGACGCCACGGACCGCTACAACATACTCGGCGGTCAGACCCGCGATGCGGACATCGAGAAAACGCTGCTCGGATTAGGATTTGCCAGAACGGATTTCGGCCGGCCGACAAGCCATTTCAGCGGCGGATGGAGAATGAGAATCGAGCTGGCAAAACTGCTGCTCAGCAGACCGTCGCTGCTGTTGCTGGACGAGCCGACAAACCATCTCGACATCGAGAGCATCCAATGGCTGGAAGGATACCTGAAAGACTACAACGGCGCCGTAGTGCTCATTTCGCACGACAGGGCGTTTCTGGACGGCGTGACAACCCGCACCATAGAACTGCTGCTGGGCAAGGCATATGACTACAAAGTGCCGTACAGCCGGTATGTCGAGTTGCGGAACGAGAGACGGCAGCAGCAGATGGCGGCATACAACAACCAGCAGAGGCTTATAGAAAAAAGCGAGGAGTTCATCGAACGGTTCCGGTACAAGCCGACCAAAAGCAATCAGGTGCAGTCGAGAATCAAGCAGCTCGAAAAACTGGAACGCATAGAGGTGGACGAAGAGGACCTGTCCGCGCTCAACATAAAGTTTCCGCCGTCGCCGCACTGCGGACAGATAGTGGCGGAGGTCAAGCAGGCGGCAATGAGTTTCGGAGAGCACCGCGTCTTTTCGGGTGCCGACATAACGATAGAACGGGGGCAGAAAATAGCCCTGGTAGGACGCAACGGCGAGGGTAAAACCACGTTCGCCCGCATGCTTATCGGACAAATAGCTCCGACGGATGGCTCCATCCGGCTCGGAGCAAGCGTTAAAATAGGATATTACGCCCAGAACCAAGACGATTTGATGGACGGAGAGTTCACCGTATACGACACGCTCGACAAAGTGGCCGTAGGAGACATACGCACACGGCTGCGCGACATCCTCGGTGCGTTTCTGTTCCGCGGCGGCGACATCGACAAGAAAGTCAAGGTACTCTCGGGCGGAGAACGCTCCCGGCTGGCAATGGCCCGGCTGATGCTTTCGCCGTGCAATCTGCTGGTGATGGACGAACCGACCAACCATATGGACATGCGGTCGAAGGACATACTCAAAAACGCATTGCAGAACTACGACGGCACTCTGGTGGTCGTATCGCACGACAGGGCGTTTCTGGACGGTCTGGTCGACAAGGTATACGAATTCAGGGACGGCGGCGTGAAGGAGTATCTCGGAGGAATATACTACTTCCTCGAAAAACGCAAACTCGAATCCCTCAGACAGGTGGAGATAAAAGAAAAAACTCCGGACAAGACTCCCGCCCCCTCGGTAAAGGGACGGGAGGACTACCTGCAAAAAAAGGAAGCCGACAAAGCCGTGCGTCGGGTACAGAACGCCATAGAACGCCAGGAGAAGACCATAACCGAACTCGAAGAGCAGATAGCAGAGTGGGACCGCAAACTGTCGCAGCCCGAACTGCACGGAATCGACATATCGGACAGCGCCCTGTTCGAGCAGTACAACAATCTGAAAAGCACCCTGGCCCACCACATGCACGAATGGGAGAAGCTCAACTACGAGCTGGACATATTGCAGGACAGATAGACAGAACCGCGCGCCCTATGAAATGTCTGATTATAAACGCTTCGCCGAGACCCGGCTCGCTAATAAAGCAGATGATGTCGGAGGCTGCCGCCCACGCCTCGGAAAAAGGGATGGACGTGCAGAGCATAGACCTGTACGACACGAGGATAGAATACTGCACGGGATGCTGTGCATGCCGCGCGGCAGACAAATGCGTACTGCCGCACGACGACGCGCACGACATCGCCGAGCAGATACGGCTCGCAGACATGCTCATCATAGGCACTCCGACATACTGGGGCGACATGAGTTCGAAGCTCAAAACACTGTTTGACAGGCTTGTATATGTTTTCGCGGAGCTTCCGCCCGATTCATTCCCCAAACCGCGTCTCAAAGGGCGCAAGGCCGTGGTGGTTGCAACTTGCAGCACACCGTATCCGTTCAACATCCTGTTCAGGCAGAGCAGCGGTGCGGTAAGGCAGGTAAAAGAGGTTCTCGGGACCGCAGGATTCCGTACGAAAGCCGTGCAGATAGCCGGAACGATGAACATGCGGCGTCCGCCGGAAGGAAAAATCAGAACGCTGAAAAAAGCAATGGACAAATTAACAGAAAAACACAGAATACGATGAACGACAACATAATATTCGGTATACGCCCTGTAATCGAGGCTATCGAGTCCGGACGGCAAATCGAGAAGGTGATGGTGAAAAAGGGTGCCGAGGGGCTGTTGCTCTCGGAGCTGCTGGAAATATGCCGCGCGCAGAAGATACACGTTCAGCAGGTGCCCGTCGAAAAACTCAACCGGACCGTACGCGGCAACCACCAGGGTGTGGTGGCTCTGATTTCCCCGATAGCATATGCCGATGTGGAGGACATGCTCGATGAGATTCCCGAGTCGCAGTCCCCGCTGGTCGTGATATTCGACGGAGTGACGGACGTCAGAAACTTCGGAGGAATAGCCCGCAGCGCGGAATGCGCCGGCGCCCACGGACTGATAGTACCGCTGAAAAATGCGGCGCCGGTAAACGCTGATGCGATGAAGGCATCGGCCGGTGCGCTGAACAACATACCGGTATGCCGCGTCGGCAGCATCCGGAACACGATAAAGATGCTCAAAGCAGGAGGTTTCAACATAATAGCGGCAAGCGAGAAAGCCGAAAAAACACTCTACGGGGCCGACATGACGCAGGCCACGGCAATCGTGATGGGCAGCGAGGACGAAGGAATCTCAAAGGAAGTCCTCAAACTGTGCGACCACACGGTGGCAATACCGCAGAGCGGAACGATACAGTCGCTGAACGTATCGGCCGCCGCGGCCGTGATGCTGTTCGAAGCCGTAAGACAGAGACAATTCAAACAGAACTCAAAATGAATAATTTCCAGGACACATACTCACCCGCTCTCTACGACGATGCGGTAGGTCTGCTGAAAAAACTTATTGCGACACCGTCCATAAGCCGGCAGGAGCAGGACACGGCCCGAATCATAGCGGAGTTCATGTCATCGCACGGCATAGAAAACGTTCAGAGGTCGCAGAACAACGTGTGGGCATTCAACCGGCACTACGATGCGGCAAAACCGACGATTCTGCTAAACTCCCACCACGATACAGTCAAGCCGAACAGCGCATACACGCGCGACCCGTTTCTGCCGACGGTCGAGGGCAACAGGCTCTACGGTCTGGGCAGCAATGACGCCGGCGCCAGCGGAGTGTCGCTGATGGCCGCATTCAGGCACTTCTACGACCGCAAGGATTTGAAATACAACCTATGTCTGGCACTGACGGCAGAAGAGGAGAACAGCGGCTCCGACGGACTCGAATCGGTGATTCCGAAACTCGGAGAGCTTGAATTCGCAATCGTAGGCGAGCCGACTCTGATGCAGCTGGCAATCGCCGAAAGAGGACTCATCGTCGTGGACTGCATCGCGCACGGCAAAGCCGGACACGCCGCCAGAGAAGAGGGCGACAACGCAATATACAAGGCCCTGCGCGACATAGAATGGTTCAGGACGTACCGCTTCCCGCTGCAAAGCGAACTGTTCGGAGCGGTGAAGATGACGGTAACCATGATTTCGGCTGGCTCGCAGCACAACGTCGTTCCGGCCCAGTGCAGCTTCACGGCCGACATCAGAGTAACGGACAAATATACCAATGAACAGGTCGTAGAAACAATCCGACAGAATGTCGAATGCGAGGTGATTCCACGCTCGACACGTCTCAAACCATCGTCCATTTCGCCCGAACATCCGATTGTGAAGGCCGGTATGGAACTCGGCCGGACGACTTACGGCTCTCCCACCACTTCGGACCAGGCCCTGCTCGATATTCCATCGCTCAAACTCGGTGTGGGCGACAGCGCCCGCTCGCACAGTGCCGACGAATATGTGCATCTGAGCGAAATAAGAGAAGGAATAGGACTGTACATTGCAATGCTCGACAAGATAATGTAAGACATAACTCCACACAAAACCGTCGCCCGCCTTCCATTCTTTCCGGAAAGCGGGCGACGGTCATTTATATATCTGATTCTCACCAGTAAGGAGTTGCTCTGCGCCGAAAAGACGCCGCAAATGACGCAAGGTTCCATTGTACGAATCAAATCCTGATATAAAATTCGCAGGAACCTCTGCACGGCGCATCTCCAATTGAACATAAACAAAGAAGGCGCAGATGCAACTCCTAAGTTTAGGCTTGGGAACGGCCCTTATTATGCAGCTGATCTACGCCTATGTCTACCGAACCTTAAAAAAAGTCCGGTAAGACCATAGGACGTGTCAACTTTCATACCATAATAAAATACCCTCTCGCGAGGTTCCCCAATTTCAACTTAGGTATAAAGAGCTAACAGTCTCTCTAAATATTTCCTGGTTGCAAAGATACAGATTATTTTATATCATGCAATATTAAAAACCAAATTTTACATTTTTTATTTATATTTTGCATTCCAGACAGCAAAATACGATATTACAACCATAATTTACGGACAATACACACATAATCGAAATTCAAAACACCTCGCGCAATATATCGACCGAACGTATCGAATGCATGGTGTCCAGATGATAGCCGAAATAGTTCAATACGCTGTCCATAAACGAAGTACGGTCACCTCGGGACAGCCGTATGTCGCCCAGTCCATCCATCGGACAACACATGAGCCGCCACAGAAGTTCCGCCTCCTGCGGATGAAGCACAGCGGCATGCAGAGGCTGAACATCCGAAAAATGCCCCTCGTGAATGTCGAACCACGCCCCCGAATTATAGTCTTCCGACGGATAAAAGCCCAGATATTTGCTCAGACGAACCAGAAACCACAGATGGAAATTGGCCACCCCCTGCTGCATCCCGTCAAGACCGGCGAGCGACTCGTACAGAAAATCGAACAGCGCAACGTTCGGTTCCTCCTCCCTCACAAGGCGGTAGAGCACCTCCGCCATAAAAAGGGAGATGGTACTCTTACGGATATCGAACGGAATGCTGCGCAGCGGCAACGCACTGACGACATCCTTCATACGGTGCATTCGGGCACGCGGATTCTCTATGCCCTCGAACTCGACCACAAACATGGGCTGAAAAAGAGCCGCGGCACGGGCGCGGCTCTTCGATGAGGCTGAATTGCGAATCATGTACGTCTGACGGCCCAGGACATCTGTCAGAAGATAGACAATGAGCGAACCTTCACCGTAAGGCAATGTATGGAGGACTATGCCGCGAGCCTTGTAGGACCTCATTGGCTACACGGTTTATCAGAACGGCAAATCGTCGACATCATCCGACGGAACAGACGGCGCAGGTGCGGGCGCAGACGACGTCTCCGGACGCGGTGCGGAGGCCGTGGCCTGGGCAGGCGCGTCCGTGCGGCGGCCGAGAAGTTTCATGTCGCCGGCTACGATTTCGACGGCGGTTCGTTCGATACCGTCCTTATCCGTCCATTTGTTGGAACGGATACGGCCCTCTATATAGAGCTGCGAGCCTTTGCGGACATACTTGTCCGCCACATCCGCCAGGCCGCTCCACAGAACCACAGTGTGCCACTCCGTGAAATCACGGGTCTCCTGCGTCTGACGATTGTATATGCGTTCGGTCGTGGCAAGTCTGACACGGGCGACCTTAGTCCCGGTTTCGAGCGTACGGACCTCCGGGTCCATACCGACATTACCGACAAGAATTACTTTATTAATCATATCGTTACAATTGTTTTATCATTTCAACGAACAGACGCGTCATCTTCTTCTCGGCCTTCGCCCCCTGACGCTGCACATCCTCATGGTCGCCCTTCTCGTCGGACAGGCCGCAATTGGTGATTATGGACACGGCGAAAACAGGAATCTCCATATGACGGGCCGCTATGACCTCGGGTGTTGTGGACATTCCGGCGGCATCACCGCCGATGGCCTTGAAATAACGGTACTCGGCCTGCGTTTCGAAAGTGGGACCGGTGCCGCCTACATAGACCCCGTACTGCAACTTTATGCCCTCGGACTCGGCTATCCGCGTGGCCCGCTCTATAAGCGTCTTGTCATAGCAGCCGTGCATATCCGGGAAACGGGTTCCGAGCTCAGAGATATTGGGACCCACCAATGGATTTGGTATCAGATTGATATGGTCGGTAATCACCATCAGGTCGCCGGTGCGGAAACTGCTGTTGATTCCGCCGCTGGCATTGCTCACGAAAAGATACTCTATACCCAGCATCTTCATGACCCGCACAGGGAATACGACCTGCTGCGGAGTGTACCCCTCATAATAATGAAACCGGCCCTGCATAGCAACGACACGCTTGCCGCCGAGCATTCCGAAAATAAGACGACCCGTATGCCCCTCGACTGTCGAAACGGGGAAATCGGGAATATCAGCATAGTTCAACGCACTGTGAATCTCTATGCTGCTGGTAAGTCCGCCGAGACCGGTACCGAGAATAATACCCACTTCGGGACGAAAATCAACCTTCTCTCGAATAAAAGAGGCGGTTCGTTTGATTCGTTCTAACATCGTATTCCAGTTTATGTAAAAAATCCTCTTTCGAATTATCCACGAAGGATATATGTATCGGCATGAAATACAGACGGCTGCGAATCTCCACCGGTATTTTGCGCGAGGAGGTCAGCTTGACGGCGTCCTTTTCGGTGGTCACGATTACGGTGCCGGCAGGAGCCGCTTCCAGAGCACGCTCCATGCGGGCCAAATCGGACACACGATAGCGGTGATGGTCGTTGTACAGGATGGTGTCAACGACATCGTAACGGTTTTTAAGCCCGGATACAAAAGACGACGGATTGCCGATAGCCGCCATTGCGCTGACACGTGTCCCGGCCGTGACGGTTCCAGGCGCATCCTGAGGGAAAATAGGGTGCAGCGCACCGCAGACCACACGCGTAAAGAAAAGGCACTGATAAGGATAAAGGCTCAGTTCCTTGCGCGAGATACGCTGTTGAAGCGCATTCATGGAAGCAGGGCATTTGGTCATGCAGACGAAATGCGCCCTGTGCAGCTGCGACGGCAAATCACGCAGACGCCCCCACGGCAGCATATGGTCCTCGTGCAGCGGACGGGTATAGTCGACAAGAACGATATTTATCTTGGCCTCGACCTTCCGGTGCTGGAATCCGTCATCCATAATTATAAGGTCGACATCGGGATGATTCCTGCGTATGGTATCGATACCCTGGGCACGTCGCTCGCACACGACCACGACCGTATCCGGATATTTGAGTTTTATCTGTTTGGGTTCGTCACCGGAACGGGACGAGGGCGTAGTGGTCTGAACTTCCAGATACCCCTTGGTCTTGCGCCCGTAGCCGCGCGAAAGCAAAGCCACCTTATGGCTCTGACGGAAATGACCTATCAGCATCTCGGCAAAAGGCGTCTTTCCAGTGCCCCCGACAGTGATATTGCCGATACATATGATGGGAATATCGAACTTGCGGCTTTTGAGAATACCGGCGTCAAACAACTTGTGCCGGACAGAAACGACCGTCCGGTAAATCCACGAAAGCGGGACCAGCAGAAAATTCAAAATCGCAGGCATTATTCTCAAATCTTTTCAAAGGTAGGACAAAAAAACCGGATTTTCAAACTCCGCGTTCCAGACCCACCGAACTTCAACGGAAATTTCATGCGGCAAGCGCATCGTTCCTGTTCCCGACAAGCGAGGAAACAGCCGCCACAAACGTCTCCGGCTCGGAAACACCGACGACATATCGGCGTTCGAAAATATCTTCGATTTCCACAAGCCGGCGCATCGAACCGGTATAAAGACGGACTATATCCCAGTTCTCCGTATCCAGGAAAAAACCGAAATACCCGAACAATCCGAACGAGGCCACCAGCGGAACCAGACCGTCTTTGCCCGCAAGTAGCCGGACACTGCGAATCTCATCGAACGGAACCACCGTTATCTCGACCGTGCAGTGTATCTCGACGGCATCGTCGCCCAATCTGACGTAGCGCGGCACAGACAGGGCGCACAAGGCTCCCAGAATCAAAACCGTCGACACGGTCCAGGCCGGAAGATAGTCCCCTACCGACCAGAAATACATCACGGCAACCGTGGCCGCAATCAAAATTACTGCGGCACATGTTATGTACCGGCTGCGCGTATCCATCGAACACAAAAATTTTCGACCTTTCATCTTACTTTCCCAATTAAAGCCTCGGCAATCGTCATATCAACGTCGCTGGTCAGTTTTATATTTTGCCGCTCGCCTGCAACCAGCGTTATTTTTCCGCCTATGAACTCCACAACAGAGGCATCATCGGTAAAATTCTGAACAGAACGGGCACTCCCGTAGGCCCGCCTCAACAGTCCGGCGCCGAATGCCTGAGGCGTCTGCACGATTCTCAACGCAGAACGGTCCACCACGTGCGAGATGCCGGAAGCGACACTGCGGTACGAATCCACGACCTCCACCACCGGAACTGCGGCACCGAACCGCGCGGCGGCATCGCACACCCGCCGAATCAGCGCTCCGGAAACCAGCGGACGGGCTCCGTCATGAACGGCTATAACGGTACAGTCGGAATCCAGAGCCGAAAGTCCGCACACGACGGAATCGAACCGTGTGGAACCTCCGATGACAATCTTATGACGCGGCACTCCGTACTCCGCCGCAAGCGTCCGCCAATACTCCGCGCGGTCGCGTCCCACTACTACCGCCACATCCGCATCCGGATACGTCGCAAAAAAAGTCCGCACCGTATGCACAAGCACAGGAGCACCGGCAAGCATAAGAAACTGTTTGGGAATCACACTATTCATACGTGTCCCGCTACCTGCCGCAACTATTATGGTACCGATTTTGCTCATAATTTTTCCGAACAAATATAAGAAAAATTTTGCATTTGTAAAAATTACTCTTACCTTTGCACTCACATCGCGGGGTGGAGCAGTTGGTAGCTCGTTGGGCTCATAACCCAAAGGCCGGAGGTTCGAGTCCTCCCCCCGCTACTAAGTTTAGAATCGGAGACCTTAAAAGAGTCTCCGATTTTTTTGTAGAATTACATACGACTTTACAGTCATGCGCTTCTATGGAGCGCGCGGGACGGAACCTCGCCCCGCGAAGGCCGAAAGCGAATGAGATGCGGAGGGGGGGGGCTTCGCAGGCTCCTTCCCGCATTATAAACATGCCGACAGTAATTATAACCTATTCCGGGGCGGTGCACCATTTTTCCGTCGACACGCAAAAGCGCAGGCCGCGATTTTGGATTTTAGAAAGCAATGACATAACTTTGACTTCCCGATATTAACAGAGAACACGGAATGTCAGAAAGCATCGATTTCGTAATCGCGTGGGTAGATGGAAACGACCCCGCATGGAGGGCCGAAGCAGCACCGTACATGCCCGCCTGCGGAGGTGAGAACACGTCGCAAATCAGGTACAGGGACTGGGACACGTTGCGATACTGGTTCCGCGCCGTGGAGAACTTCGCTCCATGGGTCGGAGGCGTGCACCTCGTCACGTGGGGGCACATTCCGAAGTGGCTCAACACGTCAGCGCCCAAACTGAACATCGTGAGGCATGCGGACTATATTCCGCACAGTTATCTGCCCACGTTCAGTTCCCGCACCATAGAGCTGAACATACACCGCATACCGAATCTGGCAGACAGATTCGTGTACTTCAACGACGATATGTTCCTGCTGCGCAGCGTAGGGCCGCAAAGATTCTTCAAAGGCGGACTGCCGAGAGACATGGCGCGTCTGTCGCTCCTCTCGCTGAGCTCGATAAGCCACGCCATTCTCAACATGGTGGAGATAATAAACCGCAGGTACTCCCTGCACCGGGTTCTGCGCGAGCATCCGGGCAAATGGTTCTCGCCGCGATACGGTGCCGGCAATCTTCTGAAAACGGCCAACCTCGCAGTGTGGAACATCATTCCGGCGCTCAGCGACACGCACATGCCGCAGCCATATCTCAAAAGCACGTTCGAGAACATGTGGAAGCAGGAGCACGACATTCTGGACGCCACATGCCGCTCAAAAGTGCGCGACGACAGGGGCGTAAACCAGTGGATTATGCGTTACGAACAGCTGCTTAGCGGAAACTTCTCTCCGGTAGGGTTCTCGGATTGCAGACTCGACGCTCTGCACGACTTCCGCATGGACGACATTCTAAAATATATATCGGAACAGAGATACACGATGATTTGTCTGAACGACAGCCAGCAAATAGCCTCGTTCGAAGATTCCCGGCAGAGACTTTGCACGGCTTTCGAACGCATACTCCCTCACAAAAGCAGTTATGAATTATAAATTTTCGGTAGTAATCCCACTGTACAACAAACGCGGTGAAATCGAAAGCACCGTGCGTTCGGTTCTGGCGCAAAGTCTTACCCCGTATGAAATAATAGTAGTGGACGACGGCTCAACGGACGGCAGCGGCGAAATTGTCAGCGCCATAGACTCGCCGCTGATTAAACTGATACGTCAGCCCAACGCGGGTGAATGCGCCGCACGGAACAGAGGCATAGCGGAGGCCGGAGGCGACTTCATCGCGCTGTTGGACGCCGACGACAGCTATCTGCCGGACTTTCTTGCCCACGTCAGCAAAATGATTGCACGCTGGCCCGGTTGCGGGGCATACGCAACCGGATTCTACGTGTCGACGTTAGGCGGCGACTATCCAGGACGGACTCCGAAAGAGGAGGGTCCGGTAGATGATTTTTTCCGACAGAGCATGACTCAGTTCGTATGCACGGCATCGTCGACGGTCGTAAGGCGCGAGGTATTCGACAGCGTCGGAGGTTTCCCGGACGGAATGGCGCTCGGAGGCGACCAGTACATGTGGGTAAAAATGGCATCGAGATACAGGATATGCTTCTCGCCGCGTCCGCTGGCAAGATATTTCGTGGCAGCAGCGAACCGCTCGGCTGCTATATACAAAAGCGAACGGACAAAGTACGATTTCAGGCAGCTGCTGGACGCAAAGGATTTCTGGCGCAACGAGTTCATAGCGCGGGTAGCGCTGGGAAAGGCCCTGACCATATCGTCGAAAGGCGGAACAGAGGATGCAGCAAAAGCGCTCCGGGATTTCGCATTCAACCGACACAGCCGAATCACATGGTGGAAAGTGCGCATAATAAATTCTCTGCCGGTAAAATGGAGGCTGCCGCTGCTGACACTCTACAACAAGGCGGCGTGGAAAATCGCAAAAAAAGGAATGTAGGACACCCCGGCCGCAGCAATACGTAATTTTGCATTTTCGAAGCGAATTACATAATTTTGTAGACTGATTGGTTCAACCCAAACGTTATGTATTCATGAAAAGATTAGCATACATTATTTCGGTAATAGCCGCGGCGGCTTGCATAATCGCCGGCTGCGACAAGGGAAACAACGAAAAACAGGCCGCAGAGCCTGGCGACATGTTTGCGACGGCTGTATCCGGCGCCTCGCAAATCACCGCCTCGTCAGCTCAAATCTCTGCAACATATTTCAGCTTCGACGGCTCGGCACCGAACCGAATCGGAATCGCGCTGAGGCAGGCGGAGTCTTCGGACGAATACACGCTGTATCCGGCGCCCCGGATTCAGAATTCATACTCCGTAACGGTACAGGACCTCGCAGCAGGCACCTCCTACGAAGCCAGGGCATACTTGGAGTACAAAGGACAGATCAGTTACAGCGACTCCGAAATAAGATTCAGGACACTGGACGAAGGTCCAGGCCCGGTAACCGTCAATATCTCCACCCTGTCGCATTCGGAAACGACTTTCAACGGAGCAAGGCTGCAAGGCCGATACACAATGGACCCCGCACAGGATATAGACGAGGCCGGATTCGCATACAGACGGTTCGACTCACAGACACCGATACACATATCGGCTCCCGTATCAGGAAACGAATTCTCCGCAGTGCTCGCATCGTGCCAGCCCTCGACAACGTATTACTACAAGGCATACGTGCAGGTGGCAGGAACCAGATATTACGGAGAGGAAAAAAGTTTCACCACGACAGACAACGGAGGCAGTTCGCTCTCCGGTCAGAAATATTCGGAACTTCCCCAGCTAATCGAGCTGGAAGGATGTCAGTACGTCACGCACTTCATTCCAGGAACAAAAACCAGAAATTACTCGCTGTGCTGGAACAAAAATGAACTGATACCAATGTGGGTGGCTTACCCTATGCACAAGGCATACGACGGAAGCGCCGGCAGAAACGACTCCTGGAACTACGACCCGCAGATTCCGAATTCCGACCAGCCGTATCTCGGCTCGTCATACACCGGAGGCTATTCGAGAGGCCACATGATTGCATCGTCGGACAGGCAGGTATCGGTAGCTGCAAACAGGCAGACATTCTACTACACGAACATGTGCCCTCAGGTACAGAACGAATTCAACGGCGGAATATGGCAGTCGCTCGAAAAAAAGGTGCAGAGCTACGACTGGATTTGCGACGATACGCTCTATGTCGTAACCGGTGCCGCCATGATAGGCGATTACAAGTACACCTCGACAAAGTCCGGACAGCAGGTGGCGGTGCCGACACATTTCTACAAGGTGCTGGCACGCTCGCGCAGCGGAAATACCGGCAAGGCTCTGTCCGAACTCGATGACTCGCAGATACAATGCGCAGGATTCTGGCTCGAACATCTCGGCCACGGGACAAAGGACAAAATATCCCGCAATGACATGAAAAGCGTAGCCGAGATTGAACAGTTCACAGGATTCACGTTCTTCCCCGAACTATCAGACAAGGTGAAAAACGATTGCAACCCGTCCGACTGGGGAATGTAATGAACCCGAAGCTCACAATCGCAATAGCGACGTACAACCGGGGCCAGGCTCTAAGGCGAACGCTCGACTCTCTGGCGGCGATGGATGCGAAGAAGCCGGAGTGGGAACTTCTCGTAATAAACAACAACTGCACCGACTCCACGGAGAGCGTATTCGCGCATTTCGCCGCGCTCAACCCCGACATCGACGCCCGCATGGTACTCGAACCAAACCAGGGATTGTCCCACGCACGGAACCGCGGGGTAGCCGAGGCTCGCGGCCGGTACATCGCGCTTATCGACGACGATGTGGAGATAAACGCATCGTTCGCAACGGCGTATATCGATTTTTTCGAGAAAAATCCCGATGCCGCAGCAGGCGGAGGAAAGGTCATTCCTCTCTACGAGACACAGCGGCCGGAATGGATGAGCCGCTACACCGAAAGACCGATTGCAGGAACGATAGACATGGGCCAGAAGCCCCGCATATTCGGGCGCGGATATCCGACAGGCGCCAACATGGCTTTCCGAACCGACGCGCTGTGCGAAATCGGAGGATTCGACACGTCGCTCGGACGCAACGGAGGAAACCTGATGGGAGGAGAGGAGAAAGACCTGTTCGCCCGCATGAAAAAGAGCGGCGGAAAGATATATTACGTTCCGGGGGCAGAGGTGCTGCACATAATTCCGGAATCCAAACTCTCGCCGCAATACTTCCTGCGCGTGGCGCACATGTGCGGACGCAGCGAGCGGGTGCGGACTATGTCCGTTTCGAGAATATCATATGCGAAAGCGGTCGTACGCGAGATTTTCAAATGGTGCGCCACGGCGGTTCTGGCGGCTGCATACACAGCGGCAGGGCACCCGGCAAAGGCAAAGGCGCTGACGGCAATGCGAAAAGAGATTTCGCGCGGATTGCTGGGTCGCTAAATACACCGCCACAGCTGCCATACATCACTCACGGGGAGGGGCATACTTTTCAACTGCAAAACAAAATTGTCCGGGATGCAGCGTGCACAGCAATGCAGGTATCCACTGTATGGAGACTGCAACCAGCACGGTACCAAAGAGCAGCAAGAATTCGTCCGAAAATACTTCGCCTCGGCATCACGGGTCGAAGCGTTTTTGTTCCATGGCTCCGCTTAACCGTATATTTGGCCGTCGCCGAAAATACGCCGCCTCGCCAAAACTGCAAATAAATTTGCTTTTGCGTGCTCCTTATTCGTATATTTGTAAAAATATTTTTCCCGATGAAACAGTATTTGGACCTGCTCGACAAGATATTGAACGAAGGTACCGTAAAAACGGACAGAACCGGAACCGGGACCAAAAGCATATTCGGATATCAGATGAGATTCGACCTCGCGCAGGGATTCCCCGCCCTGACAACCAAAAAGCTGCATATGAAATCAATCATATACGAGCTGCTGTGGTTCCTGCGCGGAGACACGAACATAAAGTACCTGAACGACCACGGCGTAACGATATGGGACGAGTGGGCTGACGCCGACGGAAACCTTGGGCACGTATACGGATACCAGTGGCGCAGCTGGCCAGCAAAGAACGGCACGGGAATAGACCAGATCGCTCAGGTGGTAGACCAGATAAAACGCTCGCCCGACTCCCGACGTCTTATCGTCAGCGCATGGAATCCGGCCGAAATAGACGAGATGGCTCTCCCGCCGTGTCATGCCCTGTTTCAGTTCTATGTAGCTGACGGACGGCTGTCGTGTCAGCTGTATCAGCGCAGCGGCGACGTATTTCTCGGGGTACCATTCAACATTGCGTCATACGCCCTGCTCACACTGATGACGGCACAGGCAACGGGACTCGCTCCGGGAGAATTCGTCCACACGCTCGGCGACGCACATCTGTACCTGAACCATACGGAACAGGCGCGCACGCAGCTGGAACGCACTCCGCGCCCCCTGCCGACAATGAAACTCAATCCGGATATAAAATCGGTTTTCGACTTCCGGTACGAAGATTTCACCCTGGAAGGCTACGACCCATATCCGACAATCAAAGCCCCGATTGCGGTGTAAAACAATGAATCTGCAACTTGACACAGCCGCCGGCACGCAATATAAAAGTACGGCTCAACGTATGCGTGTGATAACTGAGAAATGGGTAGCCGACAATATGTTTTGTCCTGTATGCGGACAAAACATATTGTTTCAATACGAAAACAACAAACCGGTAGCGGATTTCTATTGCAGTGGATGCATGTCGGATTTCGAGCTAAAAAGCAAGACCACTTCACATCCGGAATCCGTAACCAAATTTACAGACGGCGCATACGACACAATGATACGAAGAATAACCGGACTGAACAATCCGACATTCATATTCATGACTCACAACACATACAGTATCTCAAATTTGTTCGTAGTGCCGAATTATTTCTTTACGCCGGCAATAATAGAGAAACGCAAACCTCTTTCCGATAATGCACGAAGAGCCGGCTGGACTGGTTGCAACATAAATACGGCAGATATCCCAGAAAGCGGGAAAATTTACATAGTCAAAGACTCGTCGGTAATGGACAGAACCTCCGTACTGCTGAAATACAGACATGTACAACCGCTTAAAAATGTTGGACTAACAGAAAGGGGATGGCTCGCGGACATATTGAAGTGTGTAGACAAAATACCAAACAAAAGTTTCTCTATCAAAGATATATACGCATTCGAAAACGAACTGAAAACCAAACATCCTGAGAACCATTTTGTAAAAGAAAAAATCAGACAGCAGTTGCAGACGCTCAGAGACAAAGGGTTATTAGAATTTTCAAGCAGAGGATATTACAGAAAAACAATATGACAAGCATTATAGCAGCGGTGGCACGAGGGGGTGTCATAGGCGGAGGAAATACACTTCTATGGCACATATCGGAGGATTTGCGAAGATTCAAGGCCATAACCGATGGACATGCGGTAATCATGGGACGGCTAACGTTCGAATCGCTCGGCCGGCCGCTGCCCAACCGCACCAACATCGTAATAACCCGCAACGGCGAATTCCGGGCTGAGGGTTGCCTGCGCGCGGAATCGATAGAACAGGCAATAGAGATGGCGGGACCGGAGCAGGAGGCTTTCATAATAGGAGGCGGACAGATTTACAGGCAGGCGATGCCGCTGGCTGACAGGCTATACATAACGTATGTGGATGCGGAATACGAGGGCGACACCTTCTTTCCTCAGGTGGACACATCGGTATGGCGGAAGACGAAAAGCGAGTATCACGCAAGAGGCGACAAGTACCCGCACCCGTTCGAATTCACGGAATGGGTGAGAAAATAAGTATTTATACCCACCGCAAATAGGCTGAA
>CAYXGF010000006.1:0-31677 GCA_964464465.1 uncultured Alistipes sp.
AAAAGTCGTTTTAGCATTCAGCGGAGGTCGCGACACCTCTTACAGTGCGGTATATCTCGCCAAGGAGATGGGATTGGAAGTGCATGCGGCACTCGCCAGCACCGGCGGTTTCTCGGATGAGGAACTCGAAAAAATCGAGTCGAGAGCAAAGGCTCTGGGCGTAAAAAGCTACACGGTACTGGATGTTACGCAGCGTTACTACAACGACACAATCAAATACATGATTTTCGGCAACGTGCTCAAAAACGCCACATACCCGATATCGGTAAGCTCGGAGCGCATCTCGCAGGCAACGGCCGTTGCGGAGTATGCCAAGCAAATCGGTGCCGACTACCTCTGCCACGGCAGTACGGGCGCGGGCAACGACCAGGTGCGTTTCGACATGATTTTCAATATCGTCGCACCCGAAATAGAGGTCATCGCACTCATACGCGAGAAGAGACTCACCCGCGAGGAGGAGATACAGTACCTGCGCGACAACGGCATAGACTTCGATTTCAAGAAAGCCGAATATTCTATCAACCAGGGCATCTGGGGCACTTCGGTCGGAGGCAAGGAGACACTCACATCTTCCGAAACACTGCCCGAGGAGGCATATCCGTCGCAGCTCACGCAGACCCAGACCCGCCGCATAACCCTCACTTTCGAGAAAGGCGAGCTTACGGCCCTCGACGGCAAGAAGTTCGATGACAAAATCAAGGCCATACAGGCTCTGCACGAAATAGCCGCCCCATACGCAATCGGCCGCGACATGCACGTGGGCGACACTATAATAGGTATCAAGGGCCGCGTGGGATTCGAGGCTGCCGCACCTATGATTATCATCAAGGCGCACCACATGCTCGAAAAACACACGCTCACCAAATGGCAGCTTTTCTGGAAAGACCAGATTTCGGCCTTCTACGGCAACTACCTCCACGAGGGCCAATACTACGACCCAGTAATGCGCGACATGGAGGCGATGCTCGAAAGTTCGCAGCGCATGGTATCGGGCGACGTATACGTCGACCTGCATCCGTACAGATTCGTGGTTGTCGGCATCAGCAGCGAACACGACCTGATGAGCAACAAATTCGGTGCATACGGCGAAGTGATGAGCGATTGGAGCAGCGATGACGTGAAAGGATTCGGAAAGATATTCGGATTGCAGAACGTCATCTGGCACAAGGTCAACAAAGAGTAGCAGACAATTTATTGAAACAACCGACGGACGGACTCTGAGTTTGAATACACCAAAAGAGTTCGTCCGTTATTTACAAGTACGAACAGGAATTATGATAAAAGTCGGAATTATAGGAGGTGCAGGATACACCGGCGGCGAGGCGATACGTCTGTTGCTCAATCATCCGCAGGTGGAGCTGGCCTTCGTTCAAAGCACCAGCAACGCCGGAAATCTGCTGTCGGACGTACACACCGATTTGCTCGGAGAGACGGATATACGGTTTTCGCCGCAACTGTCCGAAGACGTGGACGCACTCCTGCTGTGCGTCGGACACGGCGACGCCGCAAAATTCATGGAGAACACCCCTCTGCCGGAAAACATACGTGTAATAGATTTGAGCCAGGATTTCCGCCTGAAAGCCCGCTCCGTATTCGGCAACAGGGAGTTCGTCTACGGACTGCCCGAGATGAACCGCCAGCGCATACGCAGCGCCCGCAACATCGCAAACCCGGGATGTTTCGCCACCTGTCTGCAACTCGGACTCCTGCCCCTGGCATCGGCAGGTCTGCTCGCAGGCGACATACACATAAGCGCCGCGACAGGCTCGACAGGCGCCGGTCAGAAACTTGCCTCCACATCGCATTTCAGCTGGCGTGCCAACAACATATCCGTATACAAGAGTTTCGAGCACCAGCATCTGCACGAGATAGGCGAGAGTATCCACGCCCTGCAACCGTCGTTCGATGCCGATATAAACTTCATCCCTTACCGCGGAGACTTCACCCGCGGAATATACGCCACCATATATACGGACAGCGATTTGACGCAGGAGCAGGCCGAGGAGCTTTACAGAGAGTTCTACAAGGATGCGGCATTCACTTTCGTAAGCCGCAGCGCAATCAATCTCAAACAGGTCGTAAACACCAACAAGTGTTTCGTTCACGTGGAGAAGCATGGGGGCAAACTTATGATTAACAGCCAGATTGACAACTTACTAAAAGGAGCCAGCGGACAGGCCGTGCAGAATCTGAACCTCATGTTCGGACTGGACGAAAAGAGCGGTCTGAGACTCAAACCGTCGGCATTCTAAACAAATACACAACAGGAGGAACCAAATTATGAAAATGTTCGACGTTTACGCAGTAAACGACATCACGATAACCAGAGGCGAAGGTTCATGGGTATGGGACGAGAACGGCACGCGTTATCTTGACATGTACGGCGGACATGCCGTAATATCGATAGGCCACACCAATCCGGAGTACGTGAAGGCCGTAACCGGCCAGCTGAACCAGCTGGGATTTTATTCCAATTCCGTAATCATAGCGCGTCAGAAGGAACTCACCGAGAAACTCGGCGCGGTAAGCGGCAAGAACGACTACCAGCTGTTCCTGTGCAATTCGGGAGCAGAGGCCAACGAGAACGCCATGAAACTCGCATCTTTCCACACGGGACGGAGCAAGATAGTGGCATTCCGCGGAGCGTTTCACGGCCGCACATCTCTGGCAGTCTCCGCCACGGACAACCCCAAAATCGTCGCTCCGGTAAATCAGACCGACAACATCGTGTTCCTGCCGTTCAACGACAGTAATGCCCTGACACAATATTTCGAAGAGAACGGCCACCGGACAGCCGGCGTGATAATCGAGGCCATACAGGGCGTGGGAGGCATAAAGGTCGCCGACAAAGAGTTCTTGCAGCTGATACGTTCGCTGTGCGACAAGTACGGAGCGCTCTACATCGCCGACGAGGTGCAGTGCGGATGTGGCCGAAGCGGAAAATATTACGCCACGGACCACGCCGGAGTCAATGCGGACATATACACCATGGCCAAGGGTCTCGGAAACGGATTCCCGATAGGAGCAATCTCCATATCGCCAGCAATAGCTCCGACCATAGGCATGCTCGGCACCACATTCGGCGGCAACCATCTTGCATGCGCAGCCGCAATAGCCGTTGCAGAGGTGATGATGCGTGACAACCTGATAGACAATGCCTTGCAGACCGGCCGGTACCTGCTCGAAAAGCTGCGCGCGATGCCTTTACTGACCGACGTGCGCGGCAAAGGCCTCATGATAGGCGCGGACCTGCCAATGGAGAGCGCACCGCTGCGCCGCAGGCTGCTGTTCGAGGAGAAGATATTCGTAGGCTCCGCAGGCAAAAACACGGTGCGTCTGCTGCCTGCACTCAATATCTCGCGCGAGCAGGCCGACATGTTCCTCGCATCGTTCGGGAAGTTATTGACAGAGATGTGTTGAAAACATCGGAGTAAACAAAATCAACAATCTAACAGCCAATAATATAGCAATGTTAAAAGTTGTAAAGATAGGCGGCAACATTGTCGATAACCCTCCCAAACTCGAAAAATTCCTGACAGAATTCGCTGCTCTGCCGGGAAAAAAGATTCTGGTGCACGGAGGCGGGAAAATCGCCACCACCATATCCAAGGCCCTCGGCATAGAGACCAGCATGATTAACGGCCGCAGAGTGACCGACTCTCAAACTCTGCGCGTCGTTACGATGGTCTATGCTGGACTGGTGAACAAGACCATCGTCGCGTCGTTGCAGAACAAAGGCTGTGATGCGATAGGGCTGAGCGGAGCCGACGGCGGATTCATCCGTTCGGACAAACGCAGCGCCGAGCCGATAGACTACGGTTTTGTCGGAGACCCGCGTTGCATCAACTCGAAACTGATGGACACGCTGACTGATGCCGGATATGTAATAGTCGCGGCGCCAATTACATACGACCCGCAGGCAGGAAGCCTTCTGAACACCAACGCCGATACTGTGGCGCAGGCGATAGCGACCGGCATGGCCGCCACCGGCGAGGAAGTGGAACTGGTGTACTGTTTCGAAAAGCGCGGAGTTCTGTCCGATGTCGAAGATGACAGTTCGGTCATCGAGCGCATATCCGAAGCCCGGTTCGCCGAGTTAAAAAATGACGGAGTAGTGGCCGACGGCATGCTGCCCAAGCTCGAAAACTCGTTCAAAGCAATCAACAGCGGCGTGGCACGGGTTGTAATATGCAGTGCCGAAAACATATCGCAACCAGGTTACGGAGGCACCACACTCGAAAAATAGAGGTCATGAAGATTCTTACCGCAGCGCAAACAGCACAGGCCGACGCTCTGTGCATCGAAGAAGAGGGCATAGACTCTCTCTCCCTGATGGAGAGGGCTGCCGAACAGATAGCATTGTGGATATGCAACAACATCGACCAGCAGCAGCGCCTGCTATTCATTGTCGGCAAGGGAAACAATGCCGGCGACGGACTGGCCGCAGCCCGCATCCTGCACAACGCAGGTTTCTGCGCGCAGGTATACACCCCTTTTCCGGCAGAGTCGATGAGCGAACAATGCCGCGCCAACTTCGAGCGGCTGCCGGAGGGCATGCTGTCCGACGAGCTGTATGCTGACGAGAATACGGTAATCGTGGACGCTCTGCTCGGGATCGGCACCTCCGGCCCCGTACGCGAACCTGTCGCCGGACTTATCGAAGCGATAAACAATTCGGGATGCAGAGTAATCTCGATAGATATTCCGTCCGGAATGCACTCCGAGGACTGCAATGACGGCCAGACGATAGTAAATGCCGACACCACACTGACAATTCAATTCCCGAAACTGTCAATGATGCTTCCGCAGGCCGGCGAACATTGCGGACAGATAGAGGTGCTCGACATAGGCATAGACTGCTCCACGTTCGAAACCCCATACCATTACGTCGTTCCTCAGATGATAGAGGCGTCGAAACGGAGACGGCCAAAATTCGCATACAAAAACATGTACGGACATGCCCTGCTGGTATGCGGCTCGCCCTGCATGACCGGAGCGGCCATACTTGCCGCAGGTGCAGCGCTGCGCTCCGGCTGCGGTCTTGTTACGGTGCATACGCCCTACTCCGAAAGAACAGCGCTGCAAGTCTCTTGTCCGTCGGCAATGCTGAGCTACGAACCGGAAGATGTTTTCGCCTCCGAGCCGCGGGACCTTGAAAAATACTCCGCAATCGGAACAGGGTGCGGTATAGGAACCGACCAGCGCACAGCCTCGGCTTTGAGACATCTGCTGTCGAAGTTCAGACGCCCCATGGTAATCGACGCCGACGCACTGAACATCATTGCGGCTGACAAAGAGTTGCTCTACATGATTCCTACGGGAAGCATCCTCACGCCTCATCCTGGCGAACTGAGACGCCTTACAGGAGAGTGGTCGTCGGAACAGGAGAAACTCGCGCTCGCAAGCCGTCTGGCATCGCGCACCCGCAGTACCGTCGTCGTCAAAGGCGCACATTCGGCAGTCTGCACGGCTGACGGACGCATATATTTCAACTCCACGGGAAGCAGCGGAATGGCCAAAGGCGGCAGCGGCGACGTACTCACGGGGCTTCTTACCGGACTTCTGGCCTGCGGTTACACATCCGCACAGGCAGCCGTCATCGGAGTATTCGAACACGGCTGTGCGGGCGAGAAGGCGGAAGAATACTACAGCAGCGAATCCATGAACAGCAGCGACATAATTGACTTCATCAATCTTTGAAAATCGACGCAAAAGTTGACATTTTCGAAATTTTTGCTACTTTTGCACAAGAATAAAACACTATATAACTATGGCAAGTGTAAAATCAATCAAGAAAGACATCGAATATCTGGTGGAAGAGGTCGTAACCGACTGCTACCTGGCACTCTACTTCCACCCCGAAAAGAGAGACGAGATTATCGCTATAATGGAGAAAGCCGTCGATTTGCGCAACGAGCTGATTGCCAGAGCCAACAATCCCGAAGAGAAACACAACAAAAGCCTGGTGAAGAAGCACTACGCACAGCTACGCAGAGATATGTTCGCCAGCATCGACGAGATGTTCTCGACACTGAGCGGCCTGAACAAGTAACCGAAGTCATCTCACATTGTTTTAAAGACCGTCGACAAAACAAAATATTGTCGCACGGTCTTTATTGTATTCAGGCAATATGATAAAAAACACGATACAGGCACAGCGCGACTTCTTCCGCAGTCTGGCCACGCGACCGTTGAAATTCAGAATCGAAGCGCTGAAAAAACTGCGCAGCGCGATTCTGAACAACCGCACACTGCTTGAAAAGGCCCTGTACCGTGATTTATCCAAATCACCATTCGAGAGCTACACGACTGAAATAGGCATCGTTCTGAGCGAAATAGACTGCCACATCGGACACCTGCGCCGCTGGACGAAGCCGCACAGAGTACCGACACCGCTTTTCCTGATGCCCTCACGCAGCCGTGTGGTATATCAGCCGCTGGGATGCGTATTAATCATCGCGCCGTGGAACTATCCGTTGCAACTGACACTCAACCCTCTTGTCGGTGCAATCTCAGCAGGCGACTGCGCAATATTGAAACCGTCGCCCGCGGCGGCAGCCTCGGCCGATGCAATTGTAAAGATAATAAACGAGACATTTCCGGAAAATTACATACACGCCTTTCCGGGCGAGGAGCAGACGATGCAGGAACTGCTCTCAGAGCGGTTCGACCATATTTTCTACACGGGAGGAAGCCGGTTCGGTAAAACCGTCATGCAGGCCGCAGCACAGCACCTCACGCCTGTCACACTAGAACTCGGAGGCAAAAGTCCGTGTATCGTGGATTCCGACGCCGATATACGAATCGCCGCACGGAGAATAGGGTGGGGCAAGTTCCTCAATGCCGGACAAACCTGCGTGGCGCCCGACTATGTGCTTGTCCACAAATCCGTAAATGAGAGTTTCGCAGCGGCTCTCAAAGACTCGGTGGAACGATTTTTCGGTACAGACCCGGCTGCAAGTCCGGACTACCCGCGAATCATAAACGAAAAATCCGTCAGACGTTTGTCCGGACTTCTCCAAGGAGCCGGCCGAATCGTTTTCGGAGGCAGCTGCGACACTGCGTCCAGATATTTCGCTCCTACGGCCGTAGAAGTCCGCGACACGGAGTGCCAGCTGATGCAGCAGGAGATTTTCGGTCCTATATTGCCGATAATAGAGTATGAGGACATACGGCAAGCCCTTGATTTCATAGCCGGAAGAGAAAAGCCGCTGGCGCTTTATTATTTCGGCCGGAAGAAATCCGCTGCACGCAGAGTCATTGCCGAAACAGCCTCGGGAGGTGTCTGCATCAACGACACTGTGGTCCATCTTGGCAACAGACATCTGCCTTTCGGCGGGATAGGCGACAGCGGCATGGGCAGATATCACGGGCACGCCAGTTTCGCGGTATTCAGCAACCTGAAAGCGGTGCTCGACTCTCCGGCTTCCATAGACATCCCGCTCCGCTATGCACCTTACAGGTGGCAGACCATAATCGAGAAGCTGCTCTAATCGTGTTTTTCGAGCACTGTGTGCGGCACCGTACCGTGCGTTATGATTTGCATGGGACAGTGATAGTTCTCCAACTGCTCGGCCGTCAACACATTGGAATCATGACGATGCACACTGCGATTAACGCAGACCACAGATTTGACGATACTCGTAATAGTTCCTATGTCGTGTGAGACCATAACGACAGCCATACTTTCGCTCAATTCCTGCAATATGCGGTAAAGTTCCCTTTCGAAGTCGCTGTCCACAAAATTGGCCGGTTCATCCAATATCAGCAACCGCGGTTCGGATATGACAGCCCGGCACAACAATGCCCGCTGCATCTGTCCTCCCGAAATCTCTCCGATAGGCTTATCCGCCACCGATTCTATGCCTGTACGCGAAATCCACTCTCTGGCGCGCGCTCTGTCAACAGCCTTGTAACGGCCCCAGAACCCTTTCCTTACTTGCAGTCCTGACAAAACCACATCCATCACCGAAATAGGGAAAAGACGGTCAAATCCGTTTATCTGAGGCAGATAACCTATATTGCGACGCCCCTCGGGCAGCATAAGACTGTCGTGATAAAATATCTGACCGCGATACGGCACCTCACCCATCAATGCCTTGACGAGTGTCGTCTTACCGCCACCGTTCGGACCTATGACACCGATAAAATCATCATGCGCTATATCCAGATTCACGCCGCCGAGAACCTCTCTCGAACCGTAATCCACACTGACGTTTTTGAAGGATACTATATTCATCTTTCTGTTATCAAATCAGTTACATTCAATATGCCCGAAACGATATCCTCGTCCAGAATATTCACCTCGGCAGTCTGCGCGCCTATCTCGGAAGCGAACACCTCCGCCACATCTCTCGGAAACTCCTTCTGGTACAGCACATAACGGACCCCCTGCGGCTTCAACCGCTCCACAAGCTCCCGCATTCGTTCTGCCGAAGGCTGTTTACCGTCGTGTTCCAGAGCAATCTGTTCGATAGAGTAATCATTCGCATAATAGGTGAATGACGGATGAAATACGACAAAAGATTCGATTCCAGAGGCAGCGATACGTGCCCCCGCAACAGAATCCAGCACTTCCAGTTTACGCACAAGAGCGTCGTATCCCGATTTATAGGAAACAGAATCAGGATAGTGGGCGCGGATTGCGTCAAAAGCATTCAATGCCATTATTTTCAGCGCTTTCGGCGAAGTCCATATGTGCGGGTCTGCCCCGGTATGCCCTCCATGCGCCGCATGATGCGAATGTCCTCCTATCAAATCTATACCGGCACTCAGATTGACGTACTTATCTCCGTCATCGGCCAATGTCAAGTCCGACAGAATTTTCTGCTCGAAATCGATTAATCCAGTGTTGAAAACCATCTTAGAGTTATGAACATCGACCATCTGCACAGGTGTAGGCTCATATGTTTCGGCAGATGCTCCGGAGGGCAAAATGACCTCTATGCGGAAATCATCTCCGACAATCGATTCGACAATATATTTCAAAGGAGGAATGCTGACAATCAAAATATTATCAGTATCCCGCATATTGTTTCCACACGAAACAAGAAACAATATGCAACAAACTAACGCGCGTTTCAAAACAAAATTTATAGTATCGATAACATTTGCAAAGTTATAAAAGAACATGCCTAAACCATGCATAAAATCACATTTCGACACAAAAATTTCTCTTTCCGCGTCCACTATTTAACATAATGGCAGTATTGAGTCAAATTAAAAGTACTACACCGTCAATAATTCTGACATTTTTTCCATGATTAATGTCAGGCATTCACAATTAGATTATCAGAATCTAAAATTGATTGAAAAAAATTCAGTTCTCCGATGCAATATTGCATCAACAAGACACAGACGACGTTCAATCCGAAAAACAGATAAACAAGCAACACGGCTGCCTATATATAAGGTAAGCCCTCTCGCGCAAAAGCACACGCAGAATTGTCACCGCCGAACTTTATATACCTTACAGCTGTTATCCCGGTAACAAATTATTATATTATCCGCTTCGGATAAATCTTCACCAGGAAGCCCGGCAAACGCAGATATTTCCTCATTCACTTCTGCCGGAATCATATCTACGTTATCGGGTTCATCCCGTCGGCTGGAAACAACGGCATCCGGTTCTGCAAACAAATCATCGGGAACAGAAGAAACGGCACCCTTAGTTTTGGCCTGCTCCCTGTACATGGGACCTTTTTCCAGAAGCAGCCATTCAGGATTAACGGAAGGGAAGCGAGACAGAATCTTGACAATAAAATCATAACTCGGTTTGTTACGCCCACTCATAATATGCGAAATTCCGGAAGCCTGAATTTCCAAAATCTCAGCAAGACGGGTAGAATTGAGTCCTTCGGCTTTCATCAGTTTTCGCAGCCTGTTCTTCATGTTTTTCCATATTTTTTTACAAATATACATCTTTACATTTATAAAACAAAATTTATTTGACAAATGTAAATAAATATGCCTACTCCTGGTTCGTTACATATGTCAATATCCTGGCGGTATTATTTACATATCTACAAAACAATATCTCCCGATTATTCATATAAATGCTATAAATATCTGATAAATCAGCTATTAAACGTCATATTTACACACAATACGCCGAATTGCGGCCATATTAGGCATTAGTCAACAAACAACATTAATAAATACATTATATAACATATATAATACACTGATATTACAATAAATATACTCGAAAAGTAATTCATTGAACAGCCCGCTGGCGCGCTGGATTTTGCGAAAATTGTCGATTTAAAAATTATACATATGTCAGCAGAAAAACCGGATTTCACATTACACTTGTAACTAATATATTTGCAATACACCTCCTCGGTCTCGCTCCTTATGCGTTACATATGTAAATTATGATGTAAATTGTCGTTATTCTGTATAAGATATGATAAAGATACCCATCCTTAGACTATATGGATTTATATTATGTTAAAGAGGGATACGCAAAGCATGCATATCCCTCTTATTTTCACACATATAAAGCCGCGCAAGACGGCCGCCGGAATTACAATTTCAGCTTATCGGATATAGCAGAAAATTCCTCTGCCGTAAGAGTGAGTTTTTCCTTCCTGAAATCAACATCATTTTCACTGTTCATCGGTATCAGATGTATATGCGCGTGCGGAACTTCGAGTCCCAGAACCACACAAGCGACCTTGCGGCAACCGGTAACATCCTTTATACGCCCTGCCACCCTTTTGGCAAATACCATCATCTCCGCAAGCAATTCATCATCCAAATCGAAGAAGTAATCGACCTCAGTCTTGGGCACGACAAGAGTGTGTCCCTCGGCCAAAGGATTTATATCCAGAAATGCAAAAAAACGGTCATCCTCCGCCACCTTGTAGCAGGGAATCTCACCATTGACTATTCGTGTAAAAATTGATGCCATCGATGATATTATATTCAATATTGTTCAAATTTCGGTGTTAGGATTTCGGCCTCTATAACGGCTCTCCGCAAATCGAACTCGAAGCCATTGACATCCGTTTCAGACAAAGGTTCTGCGCTCTTTTGCGGCTCGGGTTTAGAATGCATGGACATACTTTTCGTAATACTGCTGTTGTCCGTTGCCATAACGGCAGCAGCTTGCTGAGGATTGTCTACCGTATTGTCTGTCTTACGACGGTGCCTGACATGCTGCGGAAGCACATCGGCCGGCAAATCATGCAACTCCGGCGCCGACACCGGCACCTCAGTCTCTCCATAACTCCTATCCTTGAAAACAGGACGAGACGAACCGGCAGCCGGACGGGGAAATTCTATCTCTCGCTTACGTTTGTTTGCCTCCTTACGGCTTTTTCTGACCGAACTGACAACCATCACGGTCACAAACAACAATATAGTGACTATATCGCTCATATTCTAAATTGTATCAATTCTGTATTCTTTTCACCAGCTCTACGCCTTTTATCTTACGCAAGCGGTTGATGACAAGATTCAGGGCCTCGATATTGGTGACATAAATACTTATCGTACCCTCGAAAATCCCGTCATGGCTCTGTATTTTAAGTTCACGGATATTGATGCTCAGCTGTCCGGTAATAACTTCCGCCAGGTCCATCAGTATTCCGATTCTGTCAACTCCGCGAATCTCTATAATTGACAGATACGACATCATCTTATGGCTGGACCACTTTATGTCGCCGACGATATTCTCGCCATGTTGAGACGCCAGCCGTGTCAGTTCGCTGCAACTCGTCTTGTGGACCGTGATTTCGCCCGTCGAAGGCTCCTTGTAGCCGGTCACATCGTCTCCTGGAATAGGAATGCAACATTCTGCGATACGGAACTTGGGCTGCGAGCTGTCCACATCGTATTCATCGCCACCGCCCACATACGTACTGCCACTGCCGGTATTCGAATCGTCGCTATCCTCGTTTTTCTTCTTTCCGAGAAAGAAAGTCCAGAATTTCAGCATCTTGTTCGCAGAATTCTGTCTGAGAATATCCTGAATGCCGTCAAGCGTTATTATCTCCGCACCGAGTTTGCTGTAAAACTCATCCTTATTCGAACATTCGTAAGCCGGAAGCAGCTTCCGGAACACCCGCGCACTCGGAGTTATCCCCAGTTCCTGCATCCGCCGTTCGAAAATCTCTATTCCGCGTTCGATATTATTCTCTCTGTGACGTTTCAGATAGTTCTTAATATACTGTTTGGCTTTTGGCGTGGCTACATGGTCCAGCCACTCCAAAGTCGGATGAGTGCTCTCCGAAGTCAGAATCTCCACCTGGTCGCCGTTGCTCAGCGGCGTAAATATCGAATCTATCTTATGATTCACCTTTGCGCCTATGGCCTTGGCTCCCAGTTTTGAATGAATATCGTAAGCGAAATCCAGCACGGTAGCCCCCTTAGGCATGCGGCGAGCCTCGCCCTTAGGTGTGAATACGACAATTTCCGAGGCATACAGCGAACGCTGGAAATTGTCGAGAAAATCCACCGCGTTTTCGGTAGGGCTGCTCAGCGCATCCCTTATCTTCTGCAACCAACTGTCGAACGCCGGGTCGTTGGCGACTCCGTCCGGTTCGTATTTATGCTTCCAATGCACAGCCAGACCGTGCTCTGCTATGTAATCCATTCTGCGCGAGCGAATCTGCACCTCGACCCAGATTCCGTCGGGTCCCATAACGGTAGTATGCAACGCCTCGTAACCGTTGGCTTTCGGATATGTAATCCAGTCCCGCAGTCTGTCCGGACGGCTCGTATATATGTCCGTGACAAGTTCATATATATGCCAGCACTGGCTTCGCTCCGGAATTATGGGCGAGGGGTCGAACACTACGCGCACCGCGAACAGGTCGTATATCTCCTCGAACGGAATCTGCTTCGAGTGCATCTTCGACCATATGGAATAGATGCTTTTGACACGGCCCGATATCTCGAACTCTACCCCGCTCTCCTGTAATTTCTTTATTATCGGAGCATTGAACTTGTCGATAAACTCTTTGCGGGCGGCATGCGTCTCTTCGATTTTCCGGGCAATCTGCTCGTACTGCTCCGGGAATCTGTATTTCAGGCTCAAATCTTCCAGCTCGCTCTTTATCGAGAACAGCCCCAGGCGGTAAGCCAGCGGCGCGAACAGATAAATCGTCTCGCTCGTTATCTTAATCTGCTTATGGCGCGGCATCGAGCCGAGCGTCCGCATATTGTGAAGCCGGTCGGCAATCTTTATCAGTATGACCCTCACATCGTCCAGAAGCGTGAGCAACATCTTGCGGAACGATTCGGCCTGCTGCGAGGTTTCGGAATTGAATACGCCGGAAATCTTCGTAAGTCCGTCGACCATAGAGGCAATCTTGGAGCCGAACATGGCATCCATGTCCTCTATCGTATATTCTGTGTCCTCGACCACATCGTGCAGGAGCGAAGCCACAACGGACTTCACCCCCAGCCCGATTTCGTCCACACAGATTTTGGCGACGGCTATCGGATGCAGTATATAAGGTTCCCCGGAACGGCGCCGGACACCCTTGTGAGCGTCCTTGGCCAGTTTGAAAGCTCTGGTAATTACCTCCCAATCCTGCTCGCTGCTGCATATCTTCCTGCAACTGGCAAACAACTCCTCCTTCTTCTCGGAGATAAGTATTTCATCCTCCTGCGTATATTCCATATTTCGTAGAGAGCTACTGCTGCTGTTTCTCGCTCATAGCCTGACGGACATTTGCTTCTATCTCCTCTGCAAGTTCCGTACTTGTTTTTAGCAACTCCTTCACGGCATCGCGTCCCTGTCCCAGCTTGCGCTCTCCGTACGAGAACCACGAGCCGCTCTTCTTGATTACACCGTAGTCGACACCCAAATCGATAATCTCGCCTATCTTTGAGATTCCCTCGCCGTACATGATATCGAATTCGGCTCTGCGGAACGGAGGCGCGACCTTGTTCTTGACAACCTTCACCTTGGCACGCGCACCGAGTTGCTCCTCGCCGTCCTTTATGCTCGACGACTTGCGGATGTCGATTCTCACACTGGCATAAAATTTCAGCGCGTTACCGCCAGTCGTAGTCTCGGGATTGCCGTATGCGATTCCTATCTTGTCACGCAACTGGTTGATAAAGATACATACAGTCTTGGTTTTCGATATACTTGCCGTCAGCTTACGCAGGGCCTGCGACATAAGACGCGCCTGCAATCCCATCTTCGACTCGCCCATCTCGCCTTCTATTTCGGCTTTGGGCGTAAGCGCCGCCACGGAGTCTATAACTATTATATCTATGGCACTCGACCGAATCAGACTGTCGGCAATTTCCAACGCCTGCTCTCCGTTGTCCGGCTGCGAGACAAGAAGATTGTCCACATCGACACCGAGTTTGCGGGCATAGAAACTGTCGAAGGCATGCTCCGCATCTATGAATGCGGCAATACCTCCGTTTTTCTGAGCCTCGGCAATGGCGTGTATAGCCAGAGTGGTCTTACCCGAAGATTCGGGACCGAAAATTTCCACAACGCGGCCTTTCGGATAACCGCCCACCCCCAATGCTATGTCGAGCGTTATCGAACCGGTAGGAATAACCGCCACATCCTCGATAGATTCGCTGTTCATTCTCATTATGGAGCCTTTGCCGAAATCCTTTTCGATTTTATCCATTACGGCATTCAATACTTTGAGCTTGTCCGGGTTTACCTGTGCCATGATTATATTCTTGAATATTTATTATTTATACGATTCTGCTATCTGTCTCCAATGATTCTTGGTGTCGACCTTATCGAACACCTTCTCCACCACACCGTCGGCATCGATTACGAACGTTGTCCGCAATATGCCCATATATGTGCGGCCGTACATCTTCTTCTCCGCCCAGACTCCGAATCCCTGAGCCATAACCTTTTCCGTGTCGGCCAGAAGCCGAAAATTGAGCGAGTGCCTGCATATGAAGCCCTTGTGCGATTTCTGGGAGTCGGGACTCACACCGACGATATCGAACCCCATTTCAGCCAGCGCATCGCGGCCGTCCCTAAGACTCTGCGCTTCGAGCGTGCAGCCCGAGGTGTTGTCTTTCGGATAGAAATAGAGTATGGTCCGCCGTCCCGAGAACGACCGGGAAGTCACTGTATTGCCGTCCTGGTCGAACACTTCGAACTCAGGTATCCTTTCACCGACTTTGAGTACTGACATAAATCGAATATTGAAGAAAAATGATTTGTAAAATTAGGAATATTCCAGAAAAGAAACAAAACTTTCCGCCCCTATATATCATCCGCATCGCAAAAAAGAGTACGCAACCCTTTTTCAGACAGCCGCACGACCGTCCGGACTATCTCTCGACTATCCGGCGCTCGATATCCTCCATCTGCAACTTGAAGGCCTTGTCGGTCTCCAACAGATTGGAAATCTGTTTGCAGGAATGCAGCACCGTGGCATGATTCTTACCTCCGATAGTCGAGCCGATAACGGCAAGCGGCGCCTTGGTATATTTCTTGCTGAGATACATCGCAATCTGACGCGCCTGCGCTATCTCGCGGGTCCTGCGCGAGGATGAGAAGTTCTCCGGCGACACGCCCAGACACTCGCATACCACAGCCTTGATAGTATCTATCGTTATCTCTTTCTGATTGAACTGCACGTATATCTTCAATATCTCGCGTGCCAGAGTGACGGTTATCCGCTTGCCCAGCACCTGCGCATTGGCGACCAGCGATTTGAGCGCGCCCTCGATTTCACGGATGTTCGCCCTGATATTATCGGCCAGATACTCGATTACATCCTCCGAGATATCGGCTCCGAGCTTCTCGACCTTGCTGCGAATGATTTTGAGCTTGGTCTGATAATCCGGGATTTCGAGCTCGGCGGCAAGGCCCCACTTGAAACGCGTAAGCAGACGCTCGTCTATGTCTTTGAGCTCCACAGGAGGCTTGTCCGACGTAAGAATGAGCTGCTTGCCCGAGAGTTGCAGATGGTTGAATATGTTGAAGAACGCATTCTGCGTCGAGCGTTTTCCGGCAAGCTCCTGAATATCGTCGATAATCAGCACATCCACCATCTGGTAGAAATGGATGAAATCGTTTATCTCGTTATTGAACAGCGCCGTGGTATACTGAGCCTGAAACTTGTTCATGGAGACATACAGCACCTGCAAGCCCGGATAGCGCTGACGCACTTCGGCACCTATCGCCTGCGCAAGGTGTGTCTTGCCAAGGCCCGAACATCCGTATATATATAAAGGATTGAACGGCGTTTTTCCCGGATTCAGCGCCACGGCCAGACCTGTCGAGCGGACCAGACGGTTGCAGTCGCCCTCGATGAACGTTTCGAACGTATATGCAGGATTCAGCTGCGGGTCGATGATTATACGTTTTATGCCCGGTATTATGAACGGATTCTTTATATTTGCGGTATCGGTAGCCTCGGCAAACCGCGTAATGGCCGTAATATCCGAATCGGACGGTACGGGCACCGACGGCTGCTCCGATTTCGGCACCGCATAGCGCAGTTTGGTCTGGACTCCGAACATCTCCCTGATAACCGGACGCAAAAACGGGATGTAGTTCTTTTCAATATGGTAGACGTAACTCTCGTTCGGAACACGCAACTGCAACGTCGTTCCGTCGAAATTGAGCGGAACGATAGGCTTAAACCACTTGACGAATTCGTCTTCGGAAGTTTTTTCCCGAATCTTCGACAGGCAGTTTTGCCACACATCGCTATATGATTGCGCACTGACAGACATAATTGAAAAGGCACATTTTTGAGACAGCAAAAGTGGATATAAAAATGTTTAAAAAAAACAGAGCAAACTATTGTATTTTTCCGAAGAATTACTAAGCATTACACCCTGTCCGGGAGAACGAATATTTAAGAGACTGATATTGAGATTTAACAAATTTGAACTAAATTTGCATATAGATTTTTTGTTGAAAACAACTCGACGCATATAAATATAATTGATACGATTATGAACGAAGATTTTGAATCGCAGGTACTTCTCAAAGCCCAAAAATGGCTCGACGGAGACTATGACCAGCAGACGAAGGAGCAGGTCAAGTACCTTATGGACAATGACATGAAAGAGCTCACCGAGAGTTTCTACAAGGATCTTGAATTCGGAACGGGAGGACTTCGAGGCATCATGGGCGTGGGCACCAACCGCATGAACATATACACCGTGGGAACCGCCACTCAGGGACTTGCCAACTACCTGAAAAAATGCTTCTCGGGCTCCGAGATAAAGGTCGCCGTAGGTCACGACTGCCGCAACAACAGCCGTCTTTTCGCCGAGCGCGTAGCCGACATATTCGCAAGCAACGGATTCCGTGTCTATCTGTTCGACTCGCTGCGCCCGACACCCGAACTGAGCTTTGCCATCCGCGAGCTGGGCTGCCAGAGCGGAGTAGTTGTTACAGCGTCGCACAACCCTCGCGAATACAACGGCTACAAGGCCTACTGGACGGACGGAGCGCAGGTCACAGCCCCGCATGACAGGAACATAATAGACGAGGTAGCCCTAATCACCGAGAACAGCCAGGTGCTCACCGGCATGAACAGTGAGAACATCACCATTCTGGGTCAGGATTTCGACGAGAAGTATCTCGACCGGGTGCACTCGCTCTCGATTGCGCCCGATGCGATAAAACAGTTCCACGACATGAAGATAGTCTATACTCCGCTGCACGGAGCAGGTGTAAGACTCGTACCGGCCTCGCTGCGCAAATTCGGCTTCACCAACATCACCGTAGTTCCGGAGCAGAGTGTCGTGGACGGCAACTTCCCGACCGTCGACTCCCCCAACCCGGAGGAGCGCAGCGCGATGAAGATGGCCCTCGAACTGGCAGCAAAGATTGACGCAGACCTTGTTCTGGCCACCGACCCCGATGCCGACAGAATAGCCATAGGCGTCAAGGATGAAAACGGGGAGCACGTCCTCCTCAACGGCAACCAGACATGCGCGCTGCTTGCGAGCTACATGCTTACCGGCTGGAAAGAGAAAGGCAAGCTCACCGGCAAGGAGTATGTAATCAAGACAATCGTTACATCCGAGATGATACCGCAGGTGGCCGACAGCTACGGCGTAAAATGCTACGACTGTCTCACCGGATTCAAATACATAGCCAAGATTATCCGCGAGAAAGAGGGCACGGAGCAGTATATCGGCGGAGGAGAGGAGAGTTTCGGGTTTCTGGCCGGAGATTTCGTCCGCGACAAGGACGGCGTCAGCGCCTGTTCGCTTGCAGCCGAAGCCGCGGCATGGGCCGCAAGCAAGGGACTCACGCTGTACGGCTGGCTCAAAGAGATGTATGTCAAATACGGATTCTATAAAGAGGGACTCGTCTCGGTAGTGAGAAAAGGCAAGGAGGGACAGGAAGAGATTCAGAAGATGATGGTGCAGTACCGCACCAATCCTCCCAAAACCATTCTCGGCGAGCCGGTAATCAGGATAAACGATTTCCAGTCGCTGGAATCTACCGACATACAGACAGGCTGCAAAACGCCTATCGTTCAGGACAAGAGCAATGTCCTGCAATTCTTCACCGCAAGCGGAACGAAGGTTTCGGTCCGTCCGTCCGGAACCGAACCGAAAATCAAATTCTACTTCGGAGTATGCCAGCCTCTGGCCTCGGCAGACTATTTCGACAAGGTGCAGAAGACTCTGGACGATAAGATCGCCGCTATAATCAAGGAGATGAATCTGGCGTAACCGAAAAAGGCGCTGTCGCAAAGATTAGCGGCGGAAGCAGTTGCTTCCGCCGCTAATTTTTTCCTGTCGCAACTATTTCACGCGAATCATATTTATACCGTCGCGCAGGGGCAGAACGGTACACTCCACACGACTGTCAGCCACCACCGTATCATTGAACAGCCGTATGGCCTCGGTATGTCTGTCCCGGCAATTGATGTCCGCCACCTTGCCGTACCACAGTACATTGTCGGCAAGTATGACCGAACCCGAATGCACAGAAGGAGCCGCCCCGCCGTCGCCCATAAGCATGGCATAATACGCCGGATACTCGCGTTTGTCACCGTCCATGAAGACCAAATCGTACTCCGTCCGCAAAGACGGCACCACATCCAGGGCCGAGCCGACATGCAGTCTTATCCTGTCCCCGTAGCCGCTGCGGGTGAAAAACGACTGGGATAGCGACTGCAATTCATCGTTCACCTCGACGGTGTCTATGATTCCGTCGCTTCCGAGTCCCGAAGCCATGCATATGGCCGAATACCCCGTAAATGTTCCTATCTCCAACACTCTGCGCGGCCGTAGCATCTGAACTATGATTTTCAGAAACCGTCCCTGGACATTGCCGGAAATCATGCGCGGCTGCATGACGGTCTGATTCGTCACCCTGTCCAGTTCCGTCAGAATCGCATCTTCCGGCGTGGTATGGTCAAGTATGTACTGTTCTATCGTATCCATGTCAGGCATATATCAATGTGGAAGGTTCAATAAAGATTTCCGAAGCCATATCCATAAGGCTCTGCGCGGTGACAGACCTAACCTTCGAGCATATCTCAGACATCTCGTCCACCTGACCGTAAACCAGAAGACTCTTTCCGACCCCCAGCATATACCCTTCGTTGCTGTCCATCGACACGGCCATCTGTCCTATGAACTGACGCTTGGCCATCGAAAGCTGACGCGCCGTGAGAGGCACGGTCTTCAAACGCCCGATAACCGAAAGCGCCAAATCCAGACACTGCTGCGTCTTGTCCTTGTCGCAACTGAAATATACGGACGCAAGCCCTGTATCAGTAAGCGGAGCATAAGAGGCATCTACGTTGTAGGACAAGCCGTTACGCTCCCTCAGATGTACATTGAGCAGAGAATTTGCCGAGGGGCCTCCCAAAATATTGACCAGCAGCGCAAGCGGCAGACGCGAGGCGTGATGCAGGCCAGGGGCCCTCCAACCCATAACGCAATGCGCCTGATGAGTGGCATGATGTGCGGTGCGCGCAAACGGAACATAAGCCGGCACCTTTTCCCTCTCGAACCCGCGAACCGCGGCAGGCACGCCACCGAAATACCGCTCCACCGTCCTTACGAAAGCGCTCTCCGAAATATTGCCTATCGACGAAAAAACCATCTGGTCGGGAGTATATGTCCGACCGGTGAATCGGCGTATGTCATCACCCGAGAAACGGCTCACGGAACTCTTCGTACCCAGAATGTTCCGGCCCAAAGACGAGGGGCCGAACATCAGCGACTCGAACTCGTCGAAAATCCGGTCCGCAGGCAAATCACGGTACGTGTTTATCTCGTCCACGACCACCTTCCGCTCCTTGTCTATCTCATGCTCCGGGAACGTCGCCCCGAACACCACATCCGATATAAGTTCGACAGCCTTCGGGAAATCGCCCCGCAGAACGGTGGCATGAACCGTCGTGTCTTCCTTCGTGGTGAACGCATTGAGTTCGCCGCCCAGGTTCTCCAACCGGCAGTTAATCTGATACGCCTTGCGTCTGACCGTACCCTTGAACATCGTATGCTCGGTAAAATGCGCAAGTCCGTGCTCGTGCGCAAGTTCGTCGCGGCTGCCGGCATTGACCACCAGCGCGCAATATGCAACCGAAGACTTGACACGTTTGTGAATGCATCGCAAGCCGTTTGCAAGCGTATAAGTGAAAAATTCCATAAAACCTATTTCATGTGCAAAGATAGAAATTTGCCGGTGTAGCTGTCCGCACAGGCGGCCAAATCGCGCGGCGTACCCTCGAAAACGATATTTCCGCCCCTCTCACCGCCTTCCGGCCCCAGGTCTATCACCCAGTCGGCACACTTTATAACATCCATGTTGTGCTCCACTATCACCACCGTATGCCCCTTGCGTATCAGTGCATCGAAAGCCGCCAGCAGACGGCTGATATCGTGGAAATGCAATCCCGTCGTCGGCTCGTCGAAAATGAACATCATATTTCCGGAGGTGGAATCCTTCAAAAGGAAAGATGCGAGCTTGACTCTTTGGCTCTCTCCGCCCGACAGCGTCGATGACGACTGCCCGAGTTTGATATATCCCAGTCCGACATCCTGCAACACTCTGATTCTGTCGGTTATACGGCGGCATACCGCAGAGCTGTCGGCTCCGAAGAACTCCACCGCATCATCCACCGTCATTTCAAGGACATCGTATATCGACTTGCCGCGATACTTCACTTCAAGAATCTCGTCCTTGAAACGTTTTCCGCCGCAGCACTCGCATTTAAGCTCCACATCAGCCATGAACTGCATGCCCACCTTTATATAACCCTCGCCCTGACACTCCTCGCACCGGCCTCCCGACGTATTGAAAGAGAATGCCGCCGCCGAGATGCCGTTATGTTTGGCATATGGCTGCTCGGCGAACAGCCGACGTATCTCGTCATACGCCTTTATATAAGTGACCGGATTGGAGCGCGACGATTTCCCGATAGGATTCTGGTCGATCATCTCCACACCCTTCAACAGTCCGACATCGCCTTCCAGCGCCTGGAAACTGCCGGGCTTGACACCGCTCTCGTCCAGCGCCCGTTTCAGCGCAGGATAGAGCACTCCGCGCACAAGCGATGATTTTCCGCTGCCGCTGACACCCGTCACACATGTCATAACTCCAAGAGGGAACCCGACATCTATACCTTTAAGATTATTGGCCGCAACGCCGCGCAACTGCACCGACTTGCTCCACCCTCTCTCGCTGTCGGGTATCGCAATCTTACGCCTGCCGGACAGATAATCGGCCGTAAGAGACCTCTGACATCCGAGCAGTCCGTCCATCGTGCCGCAGAACACCACCTCGCCGCCGTTATATCCTGCTCCGGGGCCTATATCCACGATAATATCGGCAGCACGCATCATCTCCTCCTCGTGCTCGACCACAATCACCGTATTTCCCAAATCGCGCAACTGTTCGAGCACCTTTATGAGCCGATGCGTATCACGCGGATGCAGACCGATGCTCGGTTCGTCCAAAATATAGAGCGAACCCACGAGATTGCTGCCCAGAGACGCCGACAGATTAATTCGCTGACTCTCTCCGCCGGACAGAGTCGAGGAAAGACGGTCGAGCGTCAAATAACCCAGCCCGACATCGGACAGACACTGCAAACGGGAAACAATCTCCGACAGAATCCTCTGCGATGCCTTAGTGTCGTATTCGTCAAGTTTCAGAGAGCGGAAGAAACAGAGCGACTCGTCGACAGGCATCGCCACTATCTCGGCTATATTCCTGCCGCCGACCCTTACGTAAAGGGCCTCCTTGCGAAGTCTGGCGCCGCCGCACACGGGACATACCGTCTTGCCGGTGTACCGGGACAACAGCACGCGATACTGTATCTTGTACCGTTCGCTCTCCACCCATTTGAAAAATTCGTCTATTCCATGGAAACACTCGTTTCCGGTCCACAGCATCCTGCGCTCCCGGGCCGTGAGTTTATAGTACGGTCTGTGTACAGGAAAATCGCACTTGTAGGCATTATCCACGACCTGCTCACGCCACCATCCCATCGTCTCGCCGCGCCAGCATACCACGGCGCCGTCATAAACAGACTTGGTTTTGTCCGGAACCACCAGCTCCTCATCTATACCGGTAGTCTTGCCGTATCCCTCGCACTCCGGACATGCTCCCAGCGGATTATTGAAACTGAACATATGCTCTCCGGGCTGCTCGAAAACAATTCCGTCAGCCTCGAAACGCGATGAGAATCTCCTGATTTCATTTTCGCCGCGCTCCGCTCCGTGAAATATCACGTCGCACGCACCGTCACCCAGCGCAAAAGCCTTTGCCAGAGAATCCCTCAGACGGGACACCGTATCGTCATCCGAAGCGACCCGTACCCTGTCTACGATTATATACAAATCCGCGGCTGAAACACTGTCATCCAGCGACGGAATTATATCCTCGATTAACGCGAAATCATTACGGTACCACACACGCTGCAATCCGTCGCGCATCAGAAGGGTCAGTTTCTCAATAATACCCTGCCCCTGTTCGAGCACCAGTCCACAGGCCACCGACACCCGCTGCCCCGCATGCTGCAAAAGCACTTCGACGACATCGTCCGGCGCGTAGCACTTCACCTCGCACCCCGACACCGGAGAGTATGTCTTGCCTATACGGGCGAAAAGCAGTTTCAGATAGTCGTATATTTCGGTCGAAGTCCCGACCGTGGAGCGCGGGTTGCGCGTATTGACTTTCTGCTCTACCGCAATGGCGGGCGCTATTCCGGATATGACATCCGCGTCCGGCTTGTCTATGCGCCCCAGAAACTGACGGGCATATGCCGACAGGCTCTCCACATACCGCCGCTGTCCCTCGGCAAATATAGTGTCGAAAGCCAGCGTCGACTTTCCCGACCCCGAAAGGCCCGTTATCACGACGAGCCTGTTGTGCGGAATATCTACATCGATATTTTTCAGGTTATGAACCCTCGCACCCTTTATGTGTATGAATTGCGTCAAAACGCCCTCCTCCTCGATTTTTTTCAACAATCACGTCCGGCCTCAAAGCCGGACGTGCAGGCACCGTGCATGAAGCAGCAGCCGTTATTTACTGATTTTCATCTGACTCCGGGCCGTAACCTTTTCGCAATATCTGCATCGCAGCTCCACGTCGTCACCTCTCTGCACCACATCGAATGCAGTACGTACCGGTTCGTTATTGGTAATACATTTCGGGTTGGCACACTGTACGAACCCTTCGATACGCTCCGGCACCGTGACACGGCGTTTCTCCACCACTTCGAAATCACGAATCGTATTGACTATGGCCATCGGAGCGAAAAGCGCTATCCGGTTTATCTCGTCCTGACCGCAATACCTGTCGTTGATTTTGATTATCGCCTTGCTGCCCATACGCTTGCTTTCAAGATTCAGGCCGAAAGTCATACGATGGTCCGTATCCCTGTCCAGCCCCATTATCCTGATTATGGTAAACAGAGCCTCCGACGGTATGTGGTCTATTACCGTGCCGTTCTCTATCGCTCTAACCTCCATTATTTTATCTTTCGCCATGATTTACGCCTCCTTATTTTTTCACGCCCAACAAATAACTGATTATAGCCATACGGGTAAACACACCGTTCTGCGTCTGGTTGAAGTAGTATGCCTTCGGATTGGCATCTACCTGCTGTTCTATCTCCCCTACCCTCGGCAGCGGATGCAGAATGCGCATTCCGGGCTTGGTGCCCTCCAACATGTCGTTTTTCAGCACATACACGTTCTTGACCCTCTCATACTCCATCGGGTCGGTGAAACGCTCCTTCTGCACACGCGTCATATAGACTATGTCGGCTTCGTTTATCGAATCGTCGATTTCGCGTTTCTCGACATACTTCAACCCCTTGTCGGTAAGGAACTGCTTGTACTCCTGCGGCATCTCCAATTCAGGGGGAGCGACGAACGTGAACTTGGCACCGAAGTGCGACATGGCCTGCAAAAGCGAATGAACGGTACGGCCGTACTTCAAATCGCCGACCATCATGATGTTTATATCGTCGAGCCGACCCTGCGTCTTCTTTATCGAATATATATCCAGAAGCGTCTGCGAAGGATGCTGGTTTGCTCCGTCGCCCGCATTCACGACAGGAACTTTCGATATTTCGCTGGCATAGCGCGGCGCACCTTCGAGCCAGTGGCGCATCACGATCATGTCGCAATAGTTGGATATGACCTGAATGGTATCATGAAACGTCTCGCCCTTCGAAACGCTCGTATTCGACGCATCCGAAAAGCCTATGACACGTGCGCCGAGCCGGTTGATTGCGCTCTCGAAACTAAGACGCGTCCGTGTGGACGGTTCGAAAAACAGGGAGGCGATAACCCTGCCCTGCAAAAGCGGCTGGTAAGGATTCTTCTCGAAATCCTCCGCAAGTTCCGTTATACGAACGATTTCATCCTTGGTGAAATCCGTAATTGAAATCAGAGATGGTTTTCCCATAAGTTCAAGATATAGTTTTCTATTTAATATACATACTGTCCACTTTTTCGAGACGGCCTCTGAGCATTCCGACGCGCGAACTGCGAATCGACAGCGCCAGAGAGCACATATTGTCGAACCGCTGCTGCAAGACATCCGGCTGCATCTCCTTGACAATGCGCATAACCTCGCCCTGCACATGATACGGAAATTCTATTTCGAGAACGCTGTCCACGGTACGCTCAACCACCCGGGCCTGCGCCAGCACATCCTGCGCCGCCTGCCGGTATGCCTCTATGAGTCCGGAGACTCCCAGTTTGGTTCCTCCGAAATAGCGCACCACCACTATCAGGCAGTCCGTGACGTCGGCCGACAACAACTGTCCCAGAATCGGTTTCCCGGCCGTTGAGGAGGGTTCTCCGTCGTCATTCGCCCGCGACTGCTCTCCGGACGGCCCCAGACGCCAGGCATAACAGTGATGTGTCGCATCGTAATACTTTTTCCGGAGCGCATCCAGATGCTCCTTTATCTGCTCGGTGTCACGAACGGGATAGGCGAAAGAGAGGAACTTGCTGCTTCTCTCTCTGAAAACCGAACTCGCCGGCGCCTCTATCGTTCTGTAACTGTCGCTGTCCATCTTTATTTTGCAGCTCTGAACATTCTTTTCCAGCGTATATTGTGCGGGAATTTCTTATCCTTGTCAAGAGAGAGCCATACGAACGACGCCTTTCCGACGATATGGTCCTCCGGAACGAATCCCCAGAAGCGCGAGTCCGCCGAATTGTGCCTGTTGTCGCCCATCATGAAATAGTAATCCATGCCGAAGGTATAACTGTCCGCCTTCTCTCCGTTAATATATATGTCCTGTCCATGCTGTGCCAGAGTATTGCCTTCGTACACCTCGATGATACGCCTGTACAGAGGCAGGTTCTCCGCCGTCAGAGCGACCGTGGCACCGCGCGACGGCACCCACAGCGGACCGAAATAGTCTTCCGTCCAGCTGTATGATGTATCATTGGGGAAAATCATGCTCATCGCATCCCTCTGTTCGTACTTTTCCACCGAGACGACATTGCGCATTCCCCTTACGCGCTCCGCATTGGCATCCGTAAGCGGCAGAATGTACATTCCGCTGCCGGCATCGTAAACAATGTCGTCGCGGGCGATTCCCATATCCTCCAACGCAGCGCGCGAAATAGGTGAAGAGGTCTCTATGAAATACATGTACTCCCGCCCCGGAATGCCCTCCACAGGCTGACCGTTGACATACAGCTGCGAGGCCACGACCCGCAGCGTATCGCCCGGAACAGCGACACATCTCTTGATATAGTTCTCCCGCTTGTCGACCGGACGCGAAATCACCGTATAATCGCGGTTAAGACGTTCCCGTCCGCGCCTCTCTCCGTATTTCGACTGATACTCCCTGAGTACGTCGTAATACGTAACAGCCTGATTTTCCAGCAGGACCGTATCTCCGGCCGGGAAGTTGAACACCACAACATCCCCGCGGCTTATCTTACGAAGCCCCTTCAACCGTCTGTAAGGCAGTTTCAGACACTCCGAATAGGATTTTCTGGTCGCCGACAGAGGCATCGTATGATGCACCAGAGGAAATGAAATCGGCGTGTTGGGCATCTGCGGACCGTAGGTCACCTTGCTCACATAAAGATAGTCCCCCACAAGCAGACTCTTCTCCATGGACGAGGTAGGGATGACATACATCTGAAATATGAATATGTGCACTATCGAGGCCACGACAGCCGCAAAAACGACGGCTTCGACCCACTCCATCACGCTTCTGTACGATTTGTTGCGGGCCTTCAACTCCCTGTGGTAATGCCATACCGCACGGTCGAAACACCGTGTTATGTACCAGTCGAATATCAGCGGCAGACCAAGCAGCCACCACAGGTTGCCGGTCCACACGACAAATATCAATATATACGGAACCGCCACCGAGGCCAGTCCTATCCAGCGGCGCGCCGGAATATCTTTAAAATTCAGGTTCATTACAGTTCAAGCAAATCGTCCATCGTATAAATACCTTTTCGGCCGCACATGAATTCGGCGGCCATCACGGCACCCAGCGCAAATCCGCCGCGGTTCTTGGCCGTATGCGTCACGGACAATATATCGGCGTCGGATTCATAAGTGACGGTATGTATTCCGGGAACCACGCTGCGTCTTACCGCCGCAACCCCCAACTCGCTCTCCGCGGAAGGCACTCCGCAGACCCACGTCTCCTTACGCTCCAACTCAGTGACTATACCGTCGGCCAGAGTTATGGCCGTTCCGCTCGGTGCATCTTTCTTCTGCGTATGATGCGTCTCCTCGACGGTGACATCGTACCCCGCAAAGCCGTTCATCATGCGTGCGAGCAGCCTGTTCACCCGGAACATAATATTCACGCCTATGCTGTAATTGGAGGCATAGAAGAAACCTCCGTCATATTTCTCGCACAACTGTCTGACCTGAGGCATACGGTCCGTCCATGCGGTTGTTCCGCACACTACCGGCACCCCGCACCCTATACATTTCGCGATATTGTCATAAGCCGTGGACGGAGTGGTAAACTCTATGGCCACATCGACACCCGCAAGCCGTTCGGCACACAGGTCCCCGGCATTGTCCGCATCTATGATAAGGGCGGCCTCATGTCCCCTGGCTGAAAGGATTCGATGAATCTCCCGCCCCATCTTTCCGTATCCGATAATGGCGACTCTCATATCAGCCGAGTTTTTCGAATGCGTAGTCTATACGGCGCAGCGTCTCCTGCTTGCCCAGAATCTCGCATATGTCGAACATGCTGGGTCCCTTGCAGATACCGACCACAGCCAGACGCAGCGTATTCATAACCTGTCCCAGCGGATAGCCCTTCTCTTCGAGCCATGCGTGCACGCGCTCCTCCGTCGCTGCGCTGTCCAGGCTCTCCATCGAGCTGAACAACTCCCGCAGTTCCGCCAGACGCGCAGGATTCTCCTCTTTCCAATACTTGCTCACACTTTTGGCGTCGAACTCCTGCGGCGCATTGAACAGGAATGACGAAAGAGTCCACAAATCCTGCACGAACACGGCGCGTTCCTTAAATACGCCCGCTATGCGTCCGGCCTTGGCCTCCGAACAGTCCACTCCGTTTGCCGCCGCTATCTCGGAATAATAGCGTCCAAGTTCGCTGTCGTTCTTACGGTGCATGTACTGCGCATTGAACCACTGCGCTTTTTCCGGCTGGAAACGCGCGCCTGACTTTCCGACACGTTCCAGCGAGAACTGCTCTATAAGCTCCTGCATGGAGAATATCTCCTGCTCGGTACCCGGATTCCAGCCAAGCAGCGCCAGCATGTTGATGAACGCCTCGGGGAAATAGCCGTCCTCACGGTATCCGCGCGAGACATCGCCCTCCGGCGAGACCCACCGCAGCGGGAATACCGGAAATCCCATCTTGTCGCCGTCGCGTTTGCTCAGTTTTCCCTGTCCCGTAGGTTTGAGCAGCAGCGGGAGGTGTGCGAACAGAGGTCTCTCCCAGCCGAAAGCCCTGTAAAGCAGGAAATGCAACGGAAGAGAAGGCAGCCACTCCTCGCCGCGGATGACATGCGAAATCTCCATCAGATGGTCGTCCACGATATTGGCGAGATGATACGTCGGCAGCTCGTCGGCCGACTTGTAGAGCACCTTATCGTCGAGCGTCGATGTGTTTATGGTGACATCGCCGCGAATCAAATCGTGCATGTGCACATCTTCGTTCTCCGGCATCCGGAATCTTATAACATACTGCTGGCCGGCCTCTATCCTCTTCTTCACCTCGTCCGCAGAGAGTCTGAGCGATGTTTCGAGCGTCTCACGGACCGCATAATTATAGGCGAACGTCTCCCCGCGCTCCTCCATACGCGCACGCAGGGCCGAGAGTTGTTCGGGAGTATCGAAAGCATAATATGCGTTTCCCGACTCGACGAGCTGCAAGGCATATTTTTTATAAATGTCGCGCCGCTCGCTCTGACGGTAAGGAGCATGCTCCCCGCCCTGCTCTATTCCTTCGTCTATCTCTATGCCGCACCATTTCAGTGCCTCCACTATGTACGGTTCGGCTCCGGGAACGAAACGTCCCGAATCCGTATCTTCAATTCTGAGAATCATCTTTCCGCCGTTGCGCCGTGCGAAAAGATAGTTATACAGCGCCGTCCGCACTCCGCCTATATGCAACGGTCCGGTCGGACTCGGTGCGAAACGAACTCTTACAGGTCTTTCCATCTATTTCAACGTATATTATTCTGTTCTATTTCAAACGATATTCGAGCCGCATCGTTATGCGCGCCTTCTTGTTGCGGGAGGATGTATTGAACGAACCTCCGGCCGAGAACTCCTCATTGCTGTTCGCCCCCGTAATCTGAAAGACGCCCATACGGGCCGAAGCCACACGGCCTATGCGCGCCCCTGCATTGCGGGCAATCTTCTCGGCACGCACACGCGCATCGGCCGAAGCCTTCTCTATCAGTCCGAGTTTCACGTCATCGAGCCTCGTATAATAATACGACGGCTGCTCGGCATCTATCGAGACACCCTGGGCTATGAGGGACGATATCTCGCGCGACACATTCTCCACGGCGTCGAGATTCGTCGATTCTATCACGAACTCCTGACGAAGTTCATAGCCTGCGAAACGCTGTCCCGCCCAGTTTCCGTTAGGGCCGTACACGCTCTCGTAAGTCTTGTTCACATTCACGAACTGAAAAACCACGGCCGACGGCTCTATTCCCTTCGCGGAGAGGAAATCGGCCACCTTCTTCTTGCTGGCTTCCAGACGTGCATATCCGGTCTCCGCATTGGGCGCTTCGGCCGTAATGTACCCGCGCCACACTATAAGATCCGAATTGAACTCCGTCTCACCCAGACCGGTGACGACTACGGTATCCTGAGCCCTGAATTTATAAGTATAAGCCCTGCCGAGCACCGCTGCCGAGACGACAATCGCGGCGCAAATGCCAATCCATCCGTAATTTTTCATAATCGCAGCATTTAAACGTTAAACAGGAAGTGCATTATGTCACCGTCCTGAACCACATATTCCTTGCCTTCGACAGAGATTTTTCCAGCCTCGCGGCACGCCTTCTCCGAACCGAGCGCCACGTAGTCCTCGTACTTTATGACCTCGGCACGGATAAATCCCTTCTCGAAATCCGTGTGTATTATACCGGCAGCCTGCGGAGCCTTGGTACCTTTGGCGAAAGTCCACGCGCGCGACTCGTCAGGGCCGGTGGTAAAATACGTCTGCAAATCGAGCAACTTGTATGCCGCCTTGATAAGCCGGCTCACGCCGGACTCCTGCAAGCCTATCTCTTCAAGAAACATCTGCCGCTCCTCGTAAGTCTCCAATTCGGCTATATCCGCCTCTGTTGCCGCAGCCACGACAAGCAGCTGGGCATCCTCACCCGCGATAGCCTCGCGCACACGCTCCACGTAACCGTTGCCCGAGGCAGCACTCGCCTCGTCGACGTTGCAGACATAAAGCACCGGCTTGTCCGTCAGAAGATTGAGGTCCGAAACAAGTTTGCGCTCCTCCCTGTCAAGCTTCACCTCTCTGGCACTGCGGCCCTGCTCCAACACAGCCTTATACCGGGCCAGGATATCGTAAACGCGCTTGGCCGTCTTGTCGCCGCCCGACTGCGCCTGCTTCTGCACCTTGCCGATACGGCTATCGATAGTCTCCAAATCTTTGAGCTGCAACTCGGTGTCGATGATTTCCTTGTCGCGCACCGGGTCGATGCTGCCGTCCACATGCGTGATATTGCCGTTATCGAAACACCTGAGCACGTGGATTATGGCATCCGTATTGCGGATATTGGCAAGGAACTTGTTACCGAGGCCCTCGCCACGCGAGGCTCCCTTGACAAGACCTGCTATATCCACTATTTCTATCGTTGTGGGAATGACTTTCCGGGGATTATCTATTTCGGACAGACGCACCAGCCTTTCGTCGGGAACCGTTATGACTCCGACATTAGGTTCTATCGTACAGAAAGGGAAATTTGCCGCCTGAGCCTTTGCACTGGACAGACAGTTGAACAGCGTGGATTTGCCGACATTGGGCAACCCTACTATGCCGCATTGTAGAGACATCTTTTCTTTCGATTAAATTAGACCCTACAAATGTACGCTTTTTTCCCTTAGCCTCAAACTCGGCAGCGGGTTTATTTCAAGCAACTTTTACCGAACTCTCACTCCGATAAGCGTTGCGGAGGTGCAGTCCGTGATTTCGACCTGCACGTAATCGCCGATGCCGATGTCCTCCCGGTCGATTATCACCACCTTGTTCTGCGAAGTGCGTCCGAACAGCTTGTCGCTGCTGCGCTTGCTCTGCCCCTCGACCAGAATCTCGAACCGCTTGCCCACATCCCGCCTGTTGCTGAGAACGGACAGTTCGTTTTGCAGGTCTATTATCTGCGTGAGACGCGCCGTCTTGACCTCCTCCGGAACATCATCCTCCATATGACGCGCCGCCTTGGTGTTCGGACGTTCGGAATACTTGAACATATACGCTCCCTCATAGCCCACCTCGCGCATAAGCGACAGCGTGTCCTCGTGGTCCTGCTGCGTCTCAGTACAGAATCCGGCTATTATGTCGGTCGTGACCGCACAATCGGGCATATGGCGGCGTATGGCCGCGATACGGTCCAGATACCATTCGCGTGTATATTTTCTGTTCATCAGCTGCAACATGCGCGTGCTTCCGGACTGGGCCGGCAGATGTATGCACCGGCATATGTTGGGCATTGACGCCATGGTCCGCAACAACTCATCGCTCATATCCTTGGGATGCGACGTAGCGAATCTTACCCGCAGCA
>CAYXGF010000006.1:31687-42979 GCA_964464465.1 uncultured Alistipes sp.
AGCAAAGGGCTCACCTGCGCCACTTTCAATATGAGAGCCGGGAAATCGACCGTCTCCCCATCCTGCTCCCATCTGTATGAATTGACATTCTGCCCCAGCAGGGTAACCTCACGATAACCTGCCGCAAACAGCTCCTCGACCTCCCTGACGATTGTGAACGGGTCGCGGCTGCGCTCCGCACCGCGGGTATAAGGCACCACGCAATAGGAACACATGTTGTTGCATCCGCGCATTATGGAGACGAAAGCGCTGATACCGTTCTTGTCGAGTCTCACGGGCGATATCTCGGCGTAGGTCTCCTCACGGCTGAGCATCGTGTTGATACCCTTTCCACCGCTCTCGGCCTCGCGCACAAGCGACGGCAGGTCACGGTACGCGTCCGGCCCCGCAACTACATCGACCAGACTCTGATTATCCATGATTCCCTCTTTGAGACGCTCGGCCATACAGCCGATTATGCCCACTACAAGCGATTTGTTAGCTTTCTTGTATCGCACGAACTCCTTCAACCGCCCCCACACGCGCTGCTCGGCATTGTCGCGTATGGAACACGTATTCACGAGTATCACATCGGCCTTGTCAATATCCTCCGTATACACGTATCCTTCTTTCTGCATGATGGACAGCACCACCTCGCTGTCCGCAGCATTCATCTGACAGCCGTAAGTCTCTATATACAGCCTGCGTCCCTGCCCTGCGAGGGGACGGAGATTGTTCATTCTCATATCTCTATTCTAATTTTCCACTTCACTGAACGACTTGAATCCTTCGCCAAGAGTCTCGTTGGCATCCGTCACGACAACGAACGAACTCGGGTCTATATCCTTTATACGCCTCTTGACAGCCACGACCTCGCGCATTCCCACCACCACGAAAATCATGTCGCGCTCCTGCTCCGTATACATGCCCTTGCTCTTGATATACGTTCCGCCGCGCTCCAAATCGTTTATTATGAAATCCGCTATCTCCTTCTTGTGCTGGCTGCTGATTATGAACAGCAGCTTGTCCTCGTTGCGTCCCTCGACAACGAAATCTATAACCTTGGCGCTAAGGAAAATCGTTATCAAAGAGTAAAGAGGCAAGGTCGGCGTCTCGCCTTTCATGAACACAAGCACCACGATACTGCACAATACGACGAACGAATCCGCCACTATCAGTCCGTTCGAGAACTTCATGCCGGCGAAACGCTTCAACATCATCGCAACGATATCCGTACCGGCCGTAGTCGCCTGCTCGCGTATCACCATACCGACACCGAGTCCTATCATCGCAGCGCCGAATATGCTGGCGAGCATCAAATCGCCGCTCAAATCCATATGTCCCCACAAAAGAGTCTGCGCCGTCTGCACCTCCGGGTCGGGATAAATCAGATGAGGCAACACCAGCATCACGGCCGGAGTGAACAGCGATGCGAATACGGTTTTCAGACCGAACACCGGACCGAAGACCACGAATCCGCTTATCAGCAGCGGAATATCCATCATGTATCCGAACCACCCCTGCTCCACACCAGGAAACAGTTCGTGCAGCACCACGCTCATTCCCCATATTCCGCCCGGCGTAATCTTGTACGGGAACATGAACAGCTCGAAACCCAGAGAAAGTATCACGCACCCGAACGCGATATTGAACCATGACGCCCACCATTTCCACGACAAGACATCCTCTTTGTGAATATTGAAATTAATCATACGGAACACTCTGTTAAGGTGCGCAAATATAATATTTTTAACCTGAAAAACAAAAAGAGAGAAATTCTTAACAAATTTCTCTCTTTTTGTTTCAGCGCTGTTCCGCCTGTTTAGTGACATCCGCAACCGCAGTCGTGGTCGTGATCACCGCAACCGTCCTCGCAGTCGCCGCATCCGCAGCCACAGCCTCCGGCAGGCTGCAAATCCTCAGGCGTAACCTCCCTCACACCGACTATCTCGCCGGTGAAGTTGAGGGTCTTGCCAGCCATAGGATGATTGAAGTCCATCGTCACCGTCTCGCCGACCGCAACGACCGTACCGAGCAGACGGTTGCCGTTGGCATCGCTCATCGGAATCTGATTGCCCTCGGTGAGCAGCCCGTCCTCGATAGTGCCGTTAATCATGAACACATCCTTGGGCAGTTCGATAATCGCCTCTTTCATCACTTCGCCGTATCCTTCTGCGGGAGAGAGCGTGAAAGAGAATTTGTCGCCCGGTTCCAGACCGGCTATATTCTCCTCGAACTTCGGAAGAAGATAACCTGCACCGAACGGAAACGAGAGCGGATTCCCCGGCTGCGACTGATCGGCTATCTTGCCGTCCACTTCGAGCTTATAATCAAGCGAAACGAATGTTTTCTCTGCAATTTTCATAATTATACCTTATAAAATAGTTTTTTTAGAATAATTCAGTGCATGTGCAGACAAGATTCCTGTCTCCGAATCCGCCGTCTATCTTCGACACATAGGGGAAGAACTTGTTCTCCTTCACCCACGGCAGCGGGAAAGCCGCCTGCATGCGCGAATACGGATGATTCCACTCGCCTGCAATCTCCTGAGCCGTATGCGGAGCGTTTGCGATGAGATTGTCGGCATTTTCCGACGCAGTCTCGCACTCGCGCTTTATGGCAATCATGGCCTCTATGAATCTGTCCATCTCGGCTTTCGGCTCGCTCTCGGTAGGCTCTATCATGAACGTATCGTGCACGGGGAACGAAAGCGTCGGAGCGTGGAAACCGTAGTCCATCAAACGGCGGGCCATGTCGCCCACATCCACACCGTAGTCCTTCTTGTAGTTGGACAAATCGAGTATCATCTCATGTCCAACGCGGCCGTTCTCACCCGTATAATAGGTTCTGAACTCTCTTTCGAGAGCCTTGGACATATAGTTCGCATTCACGATAGCCATCTCGGTAGCCCTGCGCAGTCCGCTCTCGCCCAGCATCTTTATATATGCGTATGTAATGGGCAGAATCGACGCGCTTCCGAACGGAGCGGCAGCGACAGCCGTAATACCGTCCTCGCCTCCGGTCTCCACAACGGAATGCGAAGGCAAGAACTTTGCCAGATGCTCCGCACAGCAGATAGGGCCTACGCCAGGACCGCCGCCGCCGTGAGGCATTCCGAAGGTCTTGTGCAGGTTCAGGTGGCAGATGTCCGCACCGATATATCCCGGATTCGTCAGACCGACCTGCGCGTTCATGTTAGCGCCGTCCATATATACCTGGCCGCCGGCATCGTGAACGACATCCACGATTTCGCGGATACGGCTCTCGAATACGCCGTGCGTAGACGGATACGTCACCATAAGGCCGCACAGCTCGCTGCTGTACTGCTGAGCCTTGGCTTTCAAGTCCTCGACATCTATATTGCCTTTGTCATCGCAAGCCACGACGACGATTTTCATACCTGCCATGGCCGCCGACGCGGGATTGGTGCCGTGAGCCGACGCGGGAATGAGCACGATGTTGCGGTAGCCCTGTCCGCGGCTCTGGTGATATGCGCGGATGACCATAAGGCCCGAATACTCGCCCGCCGCACCGGAGTTGGGCTGCAAGGATGTGGCGGCAAAACCCGTAATGGCAGCCAAATCCTTTTCCAGCTCGTGAATCATCTCCATGTAACCTGCGGCCTGGTCCGCCGGAGCGAACGGGTGCATGCCCGAGAACTCAGCAAGACTGAGGGGCATCATGGAAGCAGCCGAGTTCAGCTTCATCGTACACGAACCGAGAGAAATCATGCTGTTGGCCATCGAAATATCACGCATTTCGAGCTTCTTGATGTAACGCATCATGTCGTTCTCGTTGCGATACTTGCCGAACACCGGTTCGGTAAGGAACTCGCTGGTGCGTGCGAGACTGTCGACAGCGAAACTGCGGTTCTCGTCTATCTTTATATTTTTCGGCGCCTTGCAGCCTTTGGCCAAAGCGAAGATTTCGATGACGCTGCGCACCTCGTCGGCCGTGGTCACCTCGTCGAAGCTCATGCGCACGCTCGAATTGCCGGGATAGAAGAAGTTGATACCTCTTTCCAGCGAGAGTTGCTGCACGACGGCTACCTCGGCCTCGACCTGCAATGTATCGAAGAATTTCTCCGAAGCCAGCTCGTAGCCCATGTTCTTCAAGGCATCGGCTACGGCGCACGTATGCGAATATATGTGTCGTGCTATGCGGCGCAGACCCTCCTGACCGTGATATACGGCATAGAATCCGACCATCGACGCCATAAGGGCCGTGGCAGTACATATATTGGATGTGGCACGCTCGCGTTTGATATGCTGTTCGCGCATTTGCAGAGCCATACGCAGCGCCTTGTTACCCAGACGGTCCACCGACACGCCTATTATACGGCCCGGCATGTTGCGTTTGAAAGCCTCGCGCGTAGCCATATAACCGGCACACGGACCGCCGAATCCCATCGGAGTGCCCATGCGCTGTGTTCCGCCGACAGCTATATCGGCCCCCCACTCTCCCGGAGCCTTCAACATGGCCAGCGACATCAGGTCGGCCACGGCGGCAACCAGAGCGCCGTTCTCGTGAGCCTTGGCCACGAACTGCCCGTAATCGCGGACATCGCCGTTGGCGGCAGGATACTGCAACACCGCACCGAACTCCTTGCCGCTGAATTCATACGAGGCGTAGTCATCGCAAACAATCTCTATTCCGAAAGGCTCGCTGCGCGTCATCAGCACGTCGAGCGTCTGGGGGAAGATATTTTCATCGACGAAAAGCACATTGCGGCCCTGTTTTACGGCATCGCGGCTGCGCAGGGAGAACATCATGAGCATGGCCTCCGCAGCAGACGTAGCCTCATCAAGAAGCGAACAGTTTCCGATTTCCATGCCCGTGAGAGAAATCACGGCCGTCTGGAAATTGAGCAGGGCTTCGAGACGTCCCTGTGAGATTTCGGCCTGATACGGCGTGTATGAGGTGTACCACGCGGGGTTCTCGAACACGTTGCGGCTGATTACGGCTGGAACGGCTGATGGATAGTATCCCATTCCGATGAAGGACCGGAAAAGGCGGTTTGCCGACGCAATCTTGCGTATATGCTCCGCAAACTGATATTCGGTCATACCCTCGGCGGGCAAATCCAACGGCTTGCGCAGCCTTATCGAAGAGGGAATCACCTGCGAGATGAGTTCCTCGACGCTTTTCACACCGATTGTATCCAGCATGAGTTTGAGTTCGGCATCCGAACTTACGCCGACATGGCGATTGCAGAATTTATCGAATGACATAGTTTCAGATTGTTTTTGATATTCCAAGGCACAAAACTAACATTTTTTCTTCGTATTCGAACGTATTTTCAATATTTAAAGCTGCTGCCTCCTATAAATTCGCGGAGAATCGACGTGGGAGGTATCTCCTCCGAGGGGACCGAAACGAAATTGTCGAGGAATTTCAACAGCCGGTGTGCCTCGCCGTACTCGGGCACCGTATCGTTGACACTGCGCAGCAGCGGCACGACGAACTGTTTGAGGACCGGAATCTCATAGAACAGCGACGAGTTGAACATCACGTCGGCATTCTCCTGGTAGGGGAATATGTACCTGTCCTCGCCGCGGCGGACGCTCTGCCATCGTTTCAGCGTGTCGGTGGCATTCGAGCCGCGGGTATGAAAATCGCGCACCATACGCCGCAGGAGGCGGTTGTCCGTCGTGGCGATGCGCGAAAGATTGTCCATCGAAACGGAGGTGAAAGCCGATATGTAAATCCTGAACTTGTACTGCTCGGGTACCAGCTCGGTGAGTCGCGGATTCAGGGCGTGAATACCCTCGACCAGAAGCACGGAGCGCTCGCTGAGCTGCAACGGCTCGGGATGCCACTGACGCTTGCCTGTGATGAAGTCGTAACGCGGTATGTCGACGCTCTCCATATTGTTAAGCCGCATAAGATGGTCGTTGAACGTGGCGATATCTATCGCTTCGAGCGCCTCGTAATCGTACTCCCCGTTCTCGTCGCGGGGCGTCTGCTCCCGCTCCACGAAATAGTCGTCCAGAGAGATGAGCACGGGTTCCAGCCCCAGAATGCGAAGCTGTATTCCCAGACGTTTGGCAAAAGTGGTCTTGCCGCTCGAAGAAGGCCCCGAGATGAAGACGAAACGCGCGCCGCGACCGACATTGGCCTCGTAGATGGCATCCGCTATATTGCCCAGCTTCTTCTCGTGGAAAGCCTCGGCCACCTTTATGAGCTCACCCGACTTGCCGGCCAGCACCTTGGCATTCAGCGAACCGATGGTCGAGACGCCCATAACGCGCACCCACTCCTTGTACTCCTTGAACACATCGAACATCTTGTCCTGCGGTATCATGTTTTCCAGCTCCCCGGGAGACGTGCGTTTGGGGATAGCTATATATATACCGTTATAATAGCGTCTCAGGTCGAAAAGATGCAGATACGATGTCGAGGGGGCCAGCGCACCGTAGAAATATCCGGCTATATCGGCCATCATGCAGAGCGACACATACAGACGCGGGCACGTATCCAGCAGCGTCAGCTTGTCGTCATACCCCAGACGGCTGTAAATCTCGCGGGCCTCGGCAGCCGGCACCTTGGCCGTCACTATCGGTATGTCCTGCGCCACCAGCTCGCCCATACGTTTTTTGAGCGCATCTATCTCCGCCTGCGACAAATCGTCGCGGCCCTCTATCTCGCAATAGAATCCCTTGGACACCGAATGACGTATGTAGAACCTGCACTCCGGATACAAATCCCGCACCGCCTTGCTGAGCACGAAAAACAGCGTCCGCTGATACACGCGGCTGCCCTCGAAATGCGTGATATCTATGAAGCGCACCGATATGGGCGTATATATGGCATAGTCCAGCTCCTTGACCTTGTTGTTCACATAAGCCGCCAGAAAAGGATGGGGATTTTTCAGCGACAGCATTCCTATGACTTCCAGCAGCGTCGTCCCCATCCCGACGATGATTTCGCTGCCGTTGTTCTCACACTTAACCTTGATTGTCTTCGACATGTTCGTTATTTTTTGTAAAACTATAAAATATTCGATAATTTTGGCAATAATTTTTCACCGAACCGATTTTTTCCTTCATGCGCACATCTCATCCCTTAAAACAATATAAACTCCTTTTTATTGCTCTGTGTCTGCTGTTTTCGGCATGTTCCGACCAGCAAAAGGTAATCATCATATCCACTAACGATATTCATGCCGCCATCGACAGATTCCCGTATCTCGCATCCTCCGTCGAGAAAATACGGCGCAACAATCCGGGCAGCGTACTGCTTGTCGACGCCGGCGACCGATGGACCGGCAATCCTTTCGTGGACCTCGCCTCGCCGCCTTTCAGCCCCGTAATAGCCCTCATGGACTCCCTCGGGTACGACATCGCCACGCTCGGCAATCACGAATTCGACCGCGGGACCGGCATGCTCGCCGAACGTATCGCTGACATGGATTTCGAACTCATATGCGCCAACCTCAACACAGGTTCCACTGAAATACCGGCGCTCAAACCGTATGTATTCAGAGAGATAAACGGCGTCAGGCTGTGTTTCGTAGGTCTTGTGACCAACTTCATCAACGGTCATCCTGACGGCAAGGACGAATGTTTCGAAGGTCTGACGTTCTACTCCCCCTTCGAGACCGCCGAGGCTCTCGCCTCCCTCAGAGACAGCTGCGACGTGCTTATAGGACTCACGCACATAGGCGACGACATGGACTCTGTTCTGGCCGCGCGCGTTCCGCAGTTCGACCTGATACTCGGAGGCCATTCGCACACCACGATAGAGACTCCGCGCATCTACGGCAACACCATGGTTACCCAGACAGGCAGCAAGCTCAAAAATATAGGACTCACTACCATAACACTGAAAAACGGCAGGCTGAAAAACATCGAGAACAGACTCCTTCCGCTCGACAGCGCAGCATCACCCGAATTCGAGGCCATGGTGAGAAGTTTCAACGACAATCCCCGGCTCAACGCCCCCATAGGCTCCGCAGCACAGGAAATGCAGCGTCAGGGAGTCGTGAACATGATAACCGACGCCATACGCCGCCGCACGGGCAGCGACATGGCGTTCTACCACTCCGGCGGAATACGCATCAGCTCGCTCGAAGAGGGCGGCGTAAGCACGGCCGACCTTTTCCGCATAGACCCGTTCGCAAGCGAGATATATCTGGTCGGAATGACCGAGGCCGACATCAAATCGCTAATAACCAATAAATTCAACGATACGGCCAATCCCAAGGAGTCGCACGGCATAGACCTCAATCCGTCGGGGGCCGGCTACACTGTCATATGCGACGGAAGCGGAGATGCGGCCGACATCGAAATCGACCTGCCGAACAGAAAAGACGTCTATACCGTCGCACTGCCCGACTACGTGTACAAGGTCTACAAATTCGACCGCAAACCCGATTTCCGCGCGACAGGGCTGCTGGTGACCGACATTCTGAAAGATATGTTCATCACATGTTCGCCTGTCGAACAGGACACGACCGTCAGAGCATTCATAAAACGATAACGGACCATCACAACAGAGCAATGGCGGCAATAGACCGAAGAAAGTTCCTGAAACGTCTCGCCCTCACGGGCGCGGCGTCGTTATTCGCACCAACGCTCTCCGCTGCGGAGAACACATTGTCTCAGCCTGCATCCCCGGCCGACACGCTACTGGTTCCGAAAGGCGCCGGGCTGCGTATCACCGGAACTTTTCTGGACGAGATATCGCACGACATCCCCCACCAGAACTGGGGCCGCAGGGAGTGGGAGCAGGATTTCCGCCACATGAAACGCATCGGCATAGACACGGTCATAATGATACGGTGCGGATACCGGAAATTCATCACCTACCCTTCGAAATATCTGCTCGGCAAGGGATGCTACATGCCGTCGGTCGACCTGCTCGAACTATTCCTGCAACTGGCCGACAAGTACGGAATGAGATTCTACCTCGGGCTGTACGATTCGGGCCGTTACTGGGACACAGGAGACATGTCCTTAGAAGTGGAACGCAACAAATACGTCATAGACGAGGTGTGGCAGAACTACGGAGTACGGCACCGCAGCTTCGCAGGGTGGTACATCAGCACCGAGATAAGCCGCGGCACGAAAGGGGCAATACGCACGTTCCACGACATGGGCAGGCACTGCAAGGATGTGTCATCCGGTCTGCCGACATTCATCTCGCCGTGGATAGACGGCAAAAAAGCCGTGGCGGCGGCATCCGGCTCGCTGTCGAAGGAGGAGTACGTATCGGTGCGCAGGCATGAGGAGGAGTGGGACGAGATATTCGACGGAATACACGACGTCGTGGACGCCTGCGCGTTTCAGGACGGGCACATAGACTACGACGAGCTCGACGACTTCTTCGCCGTAAACAAACGTCTTGCGGACAAATACGGGATGGAGTGCTGGACCAATGCCGAATCGTTCGACCGGGACATGCCGATAAAGTTCCTGCCGATAAAGTTCGACAAACTGCGCATGAAACTCGAAGCGGCAGCCCGCGCAGGCTACGACAAGGCCATAACATTCGAATTTCCGCATTTCATGAGCCCGCAATCGGCATACCCGCAGGCAGGACACCTGTACGACAGATACAGGGAATATTTCGATATCGGATAGGCGTGCTATTTCAGCGGCTCGACATGAATAATCGTCTGTGTTCCGCGGCCGAAGCAGCTCCTCAGACGCTGTTCTATGCCCACCGTTATGGCGTGCGACTCCCGCACCGTCATATCGCCGCAGAGACGTATGTGCACCTCTATCGCAATGTCTGAACCGATGCGGCGGGTTTTCAGATTGTGCGGGTCGCGCACCCTCGCGTCCGATGTCACAAGTTCAAGAATCTCGCGCTCCGTAGCATCCGGCAGCGAATGTTCGACAAGCTCGCCGAGTCCGGGCATGACCAAATCGTAAGCCACCTTTATTATGAGCGCCGCGACGATAATCGCGGCAATCGGGTCGAGAATACGCCACGTTCCTCCCAGGAATCGCGCGCCGCCTATGCCGACAAGCGCCGCCACGGAGGAGAGAGCATCCGAACGGTGATGCCACGCATTAGCTATCACAGCCGGCGAATCGACCCTCCGGCCGACCCGCACCGTATAACGGTACAGCCCCTCTTTGACAACTATCGAGACGGCAGAAGCTATCACAGCAACCAGCCCCGGACGCGGAATCGCCTCTCCGTCGACCACCCGTTTTATAAGCCCAGCGCTGTTGACGAGTATGCCGACGGCCACGCCTGCCAGGGCAATGCCTATAAGTACCGTCGCGAGAGTCTCGTATTTGCCGTGTCCGTAGTCATGGCTCTCGTCGCGGGGGCGCGAGGAGAGGCGGACGCACACCAGCACCACGATGTCAGTGAGGGAGTCCGAGACCGAATGCACCGCATCGGCGACCATCGCCCCGCTCCGGCCAAAAATACCGGCGGCGAGCTTTCCGGCTCCGAGCAGCACATTCACAACGAGCCCCGCAGCCGTGACCCTGTATATCTCCCCTGTTCTGTCGTTACACTCCATAGCGCTTGAAAACATACGTTAAACGATACCGCAATATTAGCGATATGCAGATTAAATACCAAATGCATCAGGGCATATGTAATGATGTCTGTATACGACTTTGCAGTAACGGGTTCAGAATTAGGGTCGGAGCCCGCTAATGGAACGCCGATGAGCGGGGCGGGGCTCCGGCCCGTGCGGCTTACGCAGGAGCGCATGAGGGCGCAAATCGCCATAATCAACGATTTCTGTTTTTTATCGCCTCACAATGTTGTGAATGCGGAATTTAGTACGTACCTTTGCGGGGTTCGGCTCCGTGTGCGCATTCGCACCGCGCGCCGGACACAAATCAATGTCAAACCTTTAACGAGCGATTGTATCGCACTGAAAAAACAACATGGAAGAAAACAAGACTTCTAAGGTTTCCAACGAGAACTTCGACTGGAACGCATTTGAGAACGACCTCGACCTGTACAACGAGTCGAAAGAGGCCATTACCGAAAAGTACGACCAGACACTGTCGAAAGTGCAGGTCGGCGAAGTAGTGGAAGGTACCGTGATAGGTATCAACAAACGCGAGGTGGTGGTAAATATCGGCTACAAGTCGGAAGGTATCATTCCCGCGACCGAGTTCCGTTACAACCCCGATTTGACCATCGGCGAGAAAGTCGAGGTGTTCGTTGAGAGCGCCGAGAACAAAAAAGGCCAGTTGGCGCTTTCGCACAAGAAAGCCCGTCAGCTCAAAAGCTGGGACAGAGTCAACCAGGCTATGGATAACAACGAAATCATCAAGGGCTACATCAAGTGCCGCACCAAGGGCGGTATGATTGTGGACGTGTTCGGTATCGAGG
>CAYXGF010000007.1:0-42741 GCA_964464465.1 uncultured Alistipes sp.
ATAGCCCTTTTGAAGGAGGAGCTGCGCAAGATAGACTGCCAGATGTCGGTTCAGCGCAGCAACCGCGGGTCGATGGTTCGTGTGGCGCTTGTGGGGTACACCAACGTCGGCAAGTCGACGCTGATGAATCTTCTGAGCAAGAGCGATGTTTTCGCGGAGAACAAACTCTTCGCCACGCTCGACACGACGGTGCGCAAGGTCGTTTTGGAGAATCTGCCGTTTCTGCTCTCGGATACGGTCGGTTTTATCCGCAAACTTCCCACGGAACTTGTCGAGTCGTTCAAGTCTACGCTCGATGAGGTCCGCGAGGCCGACCTGTTGCTGCATGTTGTCGATATCTCGCACCCCGGTTTCGAGGACCAGATAAATGTGGTTAAGCAGACGCTTGCCGATATAGGCGCCGCCGACAAACCGGTATTTCTGATATTCAACAAAATCGACGCATACGACTACACGCCAAAGGACGAGGACGACCTGACTCCCGCCACAAGGGAGAATCTGTCGCTCGACGATTTGAAGCGCAGCTGGATGGCGAGTGCCAACACGCCGTGTATTTTTATCTCGGCGCAGGACAAAATCGGCATCGACAAGCTGCGGGCGGACCTTTACGGTATGGTTCGTGAGATACATCAGGGACGGTATCCGTTCAATAACTTTCTGTACTGAGCATGCAAAACGACCTTATATAAATTACTAACGACTTTCGTAATCTTATGGTAAACATTCTCGATCGACAGAACACTGTCCTGAACAGCTTCATGGCGCAGATGCGCGATGCCAGGGTACAGACCGACAGCATGCGTTTCCGCCGCAATCTCGAACGCACGGGCGAAATCATGGCATATGAGATAAGCAAGACCCTGACATATACCCGGCGCATAGTGGAGACCCCGCTCGGCGAGGCCGAGGTCGCCATGCTCGACGACAAGATAGTTATAGCCACGATTCTGCGGGCCGGACTGCCGTTCCATCAGGGTTTCCTGAACTATTTCGACGATGCCCAGAACGCCTTTGTCTCCGCATACCGCAAATACAGCAAGGACGGTACGTTCAAGGTCAAGGTCGAGTACATCTCGTGCGGCGAGCTGACCGACAAGGTTCTTCTGCTGGTCGACCCGATGCTTGCCACGGGCACCTCTCTGGTTCTGACATACGAGGCTCTCAAAGAGAAGGGCGGCATACCGAAGCACACGCATGTGGCTGCCGTGATAGCCAGCGAGGAGGGCGTGGAATATGTCAGGGAGCATCTGCCGTCCAAGGGCGTGACCATATGGTGCGGTTCTGTCGACCAGGAGCTTACCGTTCAGTCGTATATCATTCCCGGTCTGGGCGATGCTGGCGATTTGGCTTACGGAGAAAAATTGTAGTTTTTGGCATTAAGATAAAAAATTTTTAACTTGCATACGCTTCCGGATACGAACCCGGAGAGCCGAAACACTGTTGAATTATGGAATACACGAGCAAACTCGGCCTTTATGCGCCCGCTGCATCGGCTCAGGAAGTTGCGGCCCAGGTGGCTGAAATGGAAAAACTCGCGGTTGCGAACCGTACCGCGGATGTTTACAAACTTTGTTACAGTGCGATAGATCTCACGACGCTCAACTGTACCGATTCCGATGAGTCGGTGCGTGAGTTCACGCGCAAGGCTGTGGAATTCGGGACTGAGTTTCCCGGTATTCCGGATGTGGCGTCCGTGTGTGTCTATCCCCTGTTCGTGGATGTGGTGGGGCTCGCTCTTGGCGATTCGAATATCGGCGTGACCAGTGTGGCGGGCGGATTCCCTTCGGCCCAGACGTTCCTTGAAGTCAAGATTCTCGAAGTGGCGATGGCCGTGGAGAACGGTGCCGACGAGATAGACATAGTGATAAACGTAGGCGAGATGCTCAGCGGCGAGTTGGAGCGCATGGCCAATACTGTCGAGGCCGTACGCGCCGAGATGGGAGAGGGCACCGTGCTTAAAGTAATCATCGAGTCGGGCGCTCTGAAAACTCCGCAGGCTGTGCGCGAGGCCTCGCTTCTGGCGATGATGGCGGGTGCAGATTTCGTCAAGACATCCACCGGCAAGATTGACGTGTCGGCTACGCCGGAGGCTGCCGTGGTAATGTGTACCGCAATCAGGGATTATTACGAAAAGACCGGACGCATGGTCGGTTTCAAGGCTGCCGGAGGCGTGCGCACGGCGGAAGATGCGGCGCTTTATTATACCATTGTCGAGAAGATTCTCGGTGAGCAGTGGCTTACGCCCCGTCTGTTCAGAATCGGAGCCAGCTCACTGGCCAACAACCTTCTCGGCGCAATAACCGGAACTGCCGTGAAGTATTATTAGAGGCGGTCGCGGGGGAGGATGAAGCCGGCGGCGGCACTGCTGGCGTGAAGGCTGACGAAACTTTATGGTACAATCATCTCAAAGCAGCTCCCCAGGGCCCGTCCGGCGCCGGAAGAGCGGAATACGTATTGCATGGATGTGTAATCTGTAAGCATTCTGTACAATTTGCCTCTCGGTAGTTACATATGGTTGGTTGCTCCTCTGGGGGTGGGGTGGATAGAGTCCTTGCTGTCGGTGCTCTATACGCTTGTCGCCATATGTGCAATCGCAGTCATAGTTCATGACAGGAAAGACCCTGCCAAGACCCTGGCGTGGATTGCCGTCATAGCCATGGTCCCGCTGGTCGGAATAGTCTGTTATCTTGCTGTGGGGCGCAATCACCGCAAGAAAAAGATGTTCGACGTCAAGGCCTTGCAGAACTATTCGCATATCGAACTGTTGTGCCGCCGTCAGCTCAAAGACCTCTGCAAGCCCGACCGGATGGACAATGCGGATGTGAGCGACAACATAGAAATCATACGTCTGTTGCTCAATAACAACAAGTCGCTGCTGGCCATGCACAACCGGGTCGAGATTCTCGATAACGGCGGTCCGACCTTCGATTCGCTTGTGGCGGCGCTCGAATCGGCCCGCTCGTCGATTCATCTGGAATATTACATCTTCGAGAATGACGAGATAGGGCACCGTATAGCCGATATTCTTATGGCGAAGGCCGCTCAGGGCGTTGAGGTGCGTCTGATATACGACGATGTGGGCAGCTGGCATCCCAAACGCCGGTTCATACGCCGTCTGCGCGATGCAGGCGTTGAGGTGGAGTGTTTTCTGCCTGTCGCCTTTCCGTGGGTCACTAAACATCTGAACTACCGCAATCACCGGAAGATAGTGGTCGTGGATGGAAAAATAGCGTTTACGGGTGGCATAAATATTGCGGACAGGTATGTGAAAGGTACCAGATTCGGCCCGTGGCGTGATATACATCTGCGCATCGAGGGCGAGGCTGTAAGGCTCTTGCAGGCTGTGTTTATTTCAGACTGGTACTTTGTCCGCGGACATCTGCTCGCTGCGGACAGATACTTTCCCGCTACGGATGAAAAAACCGTCTCCCCGATGCAGATAGCTTCGTCGGGTCCGGATTCCGACTGGGCGACTATCATGCAGGCGTTCTTTTCAGCGATAAGCAAGGCCAAGGACCATATTTATATATCTACGCCTTATTTCATACCCAATGCTGCGCTTCTTACGGCGATGAAGGTGGCGGCGCTCAGCGGTGTGGATGTGCGGATTATAATTCCTTTGCGTTCCGACAGCCGTCTGGTGTATTGGGCTACGCGCTCGTATGTCGCCGAACTGCTGGATGCCGGCGTGCAGGTGTACATGTACAATGCCGGATTCAACCACTCCAAACTGCTGATTATCGACGGCGAGTTCTCGTCGGTAGGCTCCGCGAATATGGACATACGCAGCTTCGAGGATAATTTCGAGGTGTCGGCCGTCATGTATGACAGGAAGATAGCGCAGCGCCTCACGCGGTCTTTTGAGGAGGATTTGGAGCACAGCATACTCATAACGCCGCAGATGTGGCAGGGCCGCCGCCGTCTGCATGCGGCATACGAATCTTTTGCCCGACTGCTCAGTCCGCTGTTATAGGAGGTCACGTCTTTTCACAGGTCGGAGGGGAGAGAACCGTTTCAAGTTTTTTGGTCGAACCCCTTTAATGATTTGATACTATGAAAAGATTTTTGACTCTATCGTTCGTTTTCGTATTTCTGGCCGCAGGCGCAATGGCGGCCGGCCCTCTGAGAATAGGATTCCGCGGCGGCGCGGCTGTCAGCACCTACTCCATGGACCGTGTCGTGGTCGGCGGCACGGAGATAGGCTCGCGGCCGTCATCGGCCGGTTATCAGGTCGGTATAGCCGCTCGTCTAAGCATTCCGGGATTCATTCAGATTCAGCCGGAACTGGTCTTCCACTCTTTCAAATACAAATATAACGTCGGGAACCATCATGCCGATATAAAGACCAGCCGTATGGAACTTCCGGTTCTGGTGGGATTCCATATCTCCGCACTGCGCATCTTCGGCGGCCCTGTGTTCCGCCTGTCCAATTCGGAAAAGAGCTCCATGCGCGATTTCAAGGTCAAATACAACGACTCGACCGTGGCAGGGCAGTTCGGCATAGGGTTCGATATTAAGAAATTCTTTTTCGATGTTCGTTATACCACCTATTTCGGGCGCGTAAAGAACAGCATCTCGTATTTATCGAACACAGGAGCAGCCAAGGTCCGCGACGACGGTTTTACGTTCAACATGGGCTTCCTGTTCTGAGCGCCGTTCGGCCGCGCCGGCAACTGCTGTCCGCGCAGAAAGCCGTAGTGCTGAGGAAAATGCGCCGGCCGAAGATTCTAACAGTGTATTTGCGGCCATTCGCCCCCGCAAGACGAACGCCGGGATGATTCATCCCGGCGTTCGTCTTGCGTTGCGTATTCCTTTGTCAGAAGTTCATTTCAATTATCTCTTTCGCATCTTTCCAATATTCGGCCTTGGTGTATGCCCCCCCCCTTGCATCCGACAGGGACATATAAAGAACATTCAGACAAATCTGAAATTCTCATTGTTGGAGTAGTCAGAGCCTTGCAGTAGATGCTTTTCAGTCTGCCGCAAAATAAAAAGACGCATCCCGAAACCGGATGCGTCTTTATTCGTGTAGCGCGAGAGAGACTTGAACTCTCGACCTCATGATTATGAATCATGCGCTCTGACCAGCTGAGCTATCGCGCCATTAGCTTCCATAAGCAGGTGCAAAGATATAAACAATTTCTTTTATCGCAAATTATGATGTCAAAAAAATAGCATTGCGACTCCTCATCACGGTACGTATTTCATAACCGGCGCCCCCAGAGGTTCGAAATTCCGCTCCGCACAGCCTCTCGTATATACAGGTACGTCAGCCGCACGGTCCGTCTCCATAAAACCGTAAACGGAACAATACCTGCCCGACAAAGCCATTATGCGGTTCACTATCAGATAGCGGCTCTGAGCATTGTAATACGGTACATTGTCATTCATACAACTGTTTTCCTCCGGCCTCCACACACCCTTGCCATACTCATACCCGCCTTCGAAAGCTCCCACCTGACGGTACTTCTCAACGCCTACGAAACAACTCCATGCAATGGAAGAAAGGTCATCCGTAAAATCCAGATTACCATAGAATCCGCGCTCCTGCCACCTGCGCAGTTCCGATTTACGGTTTTCTGGCATCGGCGTATTGTAATATACATATTCGTCACACAGAAATCCAAATCCGTGTCCGCCGGCCTCATGATGTATCAGCCCTTCGAAATCGTCGGGAGACGGCCTGACACTCATCGGACACAGTGCTATCGCATTTCCGTCGGCATACATGTACGTAGTACCGTAATACTCCGTACTGTTCAGCACCACAATAACCAGTATGGGAGACTGCGCATCCAGACCTGGAACTTTGCGGGCATATTCGAGGCACAAATCGTCATTGCACGAAATGGACGTACCTGCACCGAATCGGGTCCCGAACTTGTTGTTGACCTGTTTCTCGCCGCGCACCCCTACTCCGCTTTGCATGGAAACAGCCGCGACCATATAGACATTAAAAAAATGCCTGTATGAAGTATAAGGCTCTATGGAGAAGAAATACCGCGCAGCCTGCCGCATGATACTGTCGTAACAGCCGCCGACGGAAAGGTCTTCCATCGTAAACCCGTCTCCCATCAGAACAATATTAGCCCCGCCGTCATCTGACTTCTGAATGCAAAAACTCTGACCGTCTTCATAAAAACCAGGATTGCCAGCCTGCACTACATGCAAAGTATCCGAAACGCCGCACTCCGAATTAAAAACCACCACCGCAGCCGTGCGCTCCGATTCCGATTCGTTATAAGCTACATCCAGACGCAGGCCGCCGTAAACAATTCCGGCCGTTCTGTTATCCAGCACATTTGCCAGTCCTGTCTTCCGGAGGCTTATCCAGTTGCCGGAAGAATCAGGTATCTCCACCTCGTAATTCACATTGCAGTCCAGTTCCACCGAAACAGCGGACGGCAGACATGAGACCGTCATCCGGCGACCGCTTTTGACACGCAGATGCTCCCGGCCTCTCTGTCGCACAACAATTTCCCGACGGATATCGCCCGCTGCAAAAACCGCCACACAACACCGTTCCTGCTCCGAAGCATTTTCAGACACGGAAAAAACCGCCTCTGTACTCATGCCATCCCCCGGCAGATAATCAACATCAAGCCACAGGGGTAAGACAGATGCTTCGCTCCACGGCACATCGGACGATATAAAAACCGACTTTCTGCACGGCCGCGAATCGAATTCAAGCGACGAAGCGGAAAGCGACATCGACCCGCAATCCGATTCGGCTGTACACCCACACAGCATAACTGACGCAAACACCAGAACCGATAAATATCTGTTCATAACACAACAAAAACAAACAGTGCACCCAACCGATGAGTGCACTGCGCATATCAGCAAATACTATTTTCTTATATATGTCGAAATAAGAGTAGTTCCGTTCGATGACTGTGTCAGCATCAGCGTATTTCCCGTAAGCTGCACACCGTAACCGGCAGCCTGAGTCGCACCCTCAAAAGTTATCAGAAGCAACTCCTCTTTTTCGGAATAAGTATATTTGAACGCCTTGCGCTGCGGATCTATCGTAGTCGTTACTCCCGATTCTTTAATTGTCATCTCCTGAACATTCTCTCCGGTTCCGTTATTTCTGAACTGATATGTCTCAGTAAGAATATAACGGACTCCGTCCTCCGTTTCATCAATATTCCGAACCCATGTTCCGAACAGTTTGGAACCGACAGCATCTACATTCTCGTCCTTGCTACAAGATGCCATGCACACACCCAAAACAACAGCAGCCAACATAAAGGCCAAAAATTTCATTCTTTTCATTTAAAAATGGAATTAAATTAAAATTAGGTAATTATACGGCGGCAAAGTTATATCAAATAAGAGTGCCGGAGCAGGATGCGGTGTCGCAGAATTGACACGGTTGCGATGCCGATTCGTCTACGGCATCCTGTCCTTTATTCCGTCGGACAGGTCAGAGAAAAAGTCATGGTTCAGGATTACCGAGATTCTCGCAAGCGTATCGGTGTCAAGACTGTGTCTCTCGAATATTCTGTAAATATTGGAACGGTCGCAGGACAATTTGCGCGCCAGCCAGCTGACTGTACGTTCCTGCGCACGGAGTTCATCACGTATCAACACGCCGATAGGTTTCATAGTCGAATACATGCCGCACCGCTTCGCCTTCGTGACGGCAATAAGTATGCTCAATCTGTGAAAAGACACGATAAAAGAACGTGGGAAGCTGATTCGCGCTTATTCTACACGTAGGCTTCTCGCATCGCCCTCGACAAAGAATAAACGACACAACTTGCCCACGCCGTATGTATGCCGCAGACACAGGCGCAAGCCATGTGCCGCGATTGATACACACAAGTGGACGTTCTGCATCGCAAATCTTCCTTGTCGATAAATCTTGCGAGAATTCACGTGTGGAAGAGAAGCGTATTATAAACGTCTTTCAATATGTCTGCCGACCGCACGGGGCGCATCGGCGAAACAAAGATATGAATTTATAGCGACTTTGCAGGATACGGAGCAAAACACGATACAAAAAAAAGGATGGCGCGCATAGGCGCACCGTCTGCAAGTAAAATTCCGGCCGGCACACGGGGCGCCGGCAGCTTTTATATCTCATCCTTGTCGAAACCGTAGCCCAGACGCTTTCCCGTATGGGTTTTCGAGTTTTCGAAGCGGGTATTGAACTGCTCGACAGTAACGGTCTTTGATATTTCGTAGGGCGGAATGAACGAATCGAATTCCAGGGCGCACATTATAGCGCTCTCGACTATATGGCGTACCGTATCCTTTCCGCTGTCGGCCTCGCCGAACTGCTCCACGCCGAACGGCATACGGCGGCACCCCTCGGTAAAGACCCTGCCCTCGCGGTTGACGAATATGCGGCCTATCAGGTAGCCTTCGTCGCCCATACGGTTGTACTTGAACGAGTCGGAGAGGAAGTTATATATATTGATGATTCCGCAGTATGTGTTGTCGCCGTTCCCGGCCGCATATGGCGTCGCAAGCACGGGGTGCGGCGCGGGGAAATTGAATATGTTGGTATGCATCGAGAATATCAGTATGTCGCCGCCTATCTGAATCTGGGCCTCGAATTTGCCGCGGTCACGATACTCTATGCGTACACGTTCGTCGATTTTGTCTTCGAGTTCGTCATCGAGCTGTGAATCCATCTCGTGAAGTATCTCCTTGATGGAGGTCAGGACGCAGAACGTGTTGTCGAAAATTTTCTGTCCGAGATTGGACTTCTGTGTAATGGTTTGAAGTATACGGGCTTTAAGCCCCGTGTCGCTGTCCATATATTATGTAGGTCTTGGTTTTACAAAAGTCTGATTTGCTGTCCCTCGCTGAGTTCTCCGGAGATGAGATAGCGGTTCAGGGACTGCAATTTTTTCAGTTTTATGCCGTAACGCTGCGAAATATCGCGCAAGGTCTCCCCGCTCTGAACGGTATGCAGCACACGGCCGTTGTCCGAACGGCGGTTCTTGGGGTTTATGTAGACCATGTCGCCCGGCTCGATCTCCTCCACGGCGGACATGTCGTTGAACTTGCGCAATCTTCGTTCCTTAATCGAAAATACGGCTGCGATATGCGCCATGGACTCGTCCGGTCCGGCCACGATGAACTTGCTGCCGTTGTTCAGATATATGTCGTGGCCCTCGTGATTGTAAATCGCAACCACGTAATTGTCGACATCCACCTTGCGGGGAGCGGTCTGAGGCTCGGGAATGTCGATGACAGGTTCCTGAGCCGCATCGGCGGATGCGTCATCGGGCAGCTCCGAGCCGCGGTCGAGCAGATAGAGCTTGTTGTCCTCGATGATTTTTATCAACAGCTCCGGATATTTTGGATTCGTGGCATAGCCGGCCTTGCTCAGCCCGTACGCCCAGCCCTTGTAATCCGTCGGGTCGAGTTCGAAAAGCGACTGATAACGAGGCGACTTGTCAAGAAACTCCGCATGGTCGCGGAACGACTCCTCCGCGGAGGAGTATTTCCTGAAACACTCCTGCGGAGCGTCGTCGTCGTGCTTTATGGTCTCTCCGGTCCAGTCCTTCTTGCACTTGATGCCGAAGTGATTGTTGCCCAGACGGGCCAGACGGCTGTTGCCGTTGTCGGATTCGAGCATCGCCTGCGCGAGCTTTATGCTGGCGGGAATGCCGTAAATCTCCTGGTCCTCTATGGCGTAGGCCTTGTATTTCTCAATGTATTGCTGGCGTGATATTTTCTGACCGTGAGCCTGTCCGGCAAACAGGAAGGCGCAAAGGGTCAGAGCCGCATATCCGTAAGGTTTCATGTCCGGTTTCTGTTTTTTTCTCAGGAGCAAAGTTAACAATATTTTGAAATATCGTCACACAGGCGCCCCACTATTTGCGGTGCGATGGCGATATTAGAAAATATTTTTGTTACCTTCGCATAACGAATCATAACCTATCAAAGCTATGTTTACTGAAAATGCAAACGCAATCTTCTCGCAGGTAATAGCCGATTACCACAAATACGACGATGTGGATACGCCCGTGAACAACCCGTTCACGCCCGGAAGCATCGACCACCTTCTCTACATGAAGAACTGGATAGACACCGTGCAGTGGCATCTGGAAGATATAATCCGCGACCCGAACATCGACCCCGCCGAGGCGCTTCTGATTAAGCGGCGTATCGACGCCTCGAACCAGGAGAGAACCGATATGGTGGAGTACATCGACAGCTACATGCTCGACAAATACAGCGGTGTACAGGTGCTGCCCGACGCCAAAATCAATACCGAGACTCCGGCATGGGCCATCGACCGTCTGTCGATTCTGGCTCTGAAAATCTACCACATGCGCCAGGAGGTGCTGCGCACCGATGTGGACGAGGCGCACAGGGCGGCATGCCAGAAGAAACTCGACGTGCTTCTGAGCCAGCAGCAGGATTTGAGCACGGCAATCGAGGAGCTCATCGCCGACATCGAATCGGGCCGCAAGTATATGAAGACATACAAGCAGATGAAAATGTACAACGACCCGGCGCTCAATCCGGTGCTGTACGCAAAGAAATAACACTGCCGGAAAGTTGAAGACCCCGCACCACATACTCGTGATACGCCTGTCTGCGATGGGCGACGTGGCAATGACTGTCCCGGTGATAGACTCGTTGCGGAGCAGATACCCGCAGCTGCGGATAACGGTCCTCACAAGGCCCGCCTTCCGGGTGTTTTTCCGCGACACTGAAAACATAGAGTTCCTGCCGCTCGACCTCGCAGGGCGGCACAAGGGGCTGCGAGGTCTGTTCCGCCTTGCGGCCGACGCACGCAGGTGCGGAGTGGATGCCGTCGCTGACCTGCACGACGTACTGCGCAGCAAGATTTTACGCAGCCTGCTGCGGCTGTGCGGCTGCCGCACAGGCAGCATCGACAAGGGCCGCAGGGAGAAACGCCGGTTAGTGAAAAACGGACACAGAGGCTCATCCATGCTTCTTCCGACTGTCGAGCGCTACCGCAGAACGCTCCTTTCGCTCGGATTCGACATACCGGCACCTCAGCAGCCGCCAAAAATGCCGCGCCCTGTTCCGGAGGCCATAGCCCGGATAACCGGCCCCAAGACAGGCCGGTGGATAGGCATAGCGCCATTCGCGGGACATTCTGGCAAGGCATATCCCGTTCCGCTCACGGAGAAACTGGCACTGATTTTGGCATCGCATTCTCAGAACGTGTTTTTGCTCGGAGGGGGCGATTCCGAAAGGGCCATAACCGAGCAGATAGCCCGGCAGCATGGGAATATCGTCTCCGTGATTGGCAAAATCCGGCTCGGCGAGGAGCTGGACCTGATATCCAATATGGACGCGGTGGTAACGATGGACTCCTCGGCGCTGCACATGGCCTCGTTAGTGGGGACCCGGGCCGTATCGGTATGGGGCGCCACGCACCCTTATGCCGGATTCTACGGACTGGGGCAGAATCCGCAGGACGCCGTGCAGACGGATATGGAATGCCGCCCGTGCTCGATTTACGGAAACAAACCCTGCAAAAAGGGCGGATATCCGTGCATGCAGTCCGTCAGCCCTGTCTCGGTCGCCGCCAAAGTCCTGGGCGTCAGCGAAGAAAACTTATTGTGATAAAATTCACAGTAAAGATGACATTTGTGAATAATAAACCTTATCTTTGTAGGGTCAAAAGCAAAAAACTCAATCAAATATAACAGACAATGAATATTCCATCAGAATTGAAGTACTCGAAGGACCACGAATGGGTCAGAGTAGAAGGCGATGTAGCGTTTGTAGGTATCACCGATTTCGCACAGGGACAGCTCGGCGACATCGTATTCGTAGACGTACCGTCTGTGGGCGAGACTCTCGCTCAGCACGAGGTTTTCGGCACCATTGAGGCCGTTAAGACCGTTTCGGACGCATTCCTGCCGGTAGGAGGCGAGGTTATCGAATTCAACGAAGCGCTCGACGCCGACCCCGCACTCGTAAACAAAGACCCCTACGGTGAAGGCTGGATGGTAAAGGTCAAGATGAACCAGACCGCCGACCTCGACACTCTGCTTTCGGCCGCAGAATACGAAGCGCTTATCGGATAAACGGCCGCGCAGACAAACAAGTCCAAAGTAGTATATATTCACAAATAAATTATGGCAAAAGTAACAGTTATCGGAGCAGGCAACGTAGGTGCCACATGCGCCAATGTGATTGCAAGCCGCTCTATCGCCAACGAAGTGGTCCTCATCGACATCAAGGAGGGATTCTCGGAAGGCAAGATTCTCGACATGTACCAGGCTTCGGCCCTGTATAACGGCGGAACCAAAATGACGGGCGTAACCAACGACTACTCGGCTACGGCCGATTCGGACGTGGTCGTAATTACATCCGGAATGCCGCGCAAACCGGGAATGACCCGCGAAGAACTTATAGGCGTCAATGCAGGCATCGTAAAAAGCGTCATGGGCAATGCGATGAAATACTCTCCGAACGCAATATTCGTAATCGTAGCCAACCCGATGGACCCGATGACATATCTGGCTCTGAAAAGCAGCGGCCTCCCCAAGAACCATATCATCGGTATGGGCGGCGCGCTCGACTCGTCGCGTTTCAAATGCTACCTCAGCAAGGCGCTCGGCGGCAGCATCAGCGACGTGGACGGCATGGTAATCGGCGGTCACGGAGACACGACCATGATTCCTCTGGTAAGCAAAGCATCATACAAGGGAGTTCCCGTAACCGAGTTCCTCGACGAGCAGACTCTGGCAAAAGTAGCAGCCGACACCATGGTGGGCGGCGCAACTCTCACCGGCATGCTCGGCACTTCGGCATGGTATGCTCCCGGTGCCGCATCGGCAGCCATCGTCGAGGCAATCCTCTGCGACCAGAAGAAGGTAATCCCCTCGTGCGTTTATCTCGAAGGCGAGTACGGCCAGAATGACATCTGTATCGGCGTACCGGCCGTTATCGGCAGAAACGGTGTCGAGAAAGTGGTGACAATACCTCTGACCGAGGACGAGAAAGCCAAATTCGAGGCTTCGGCCGCAGCAGTCCGCAAGAACATCGATGTTCTCAAAGAGGGCAATCTGATATAATTCGGAACACTGAAACCGTAAAAACCGGCTGTCGGAAACATTTCCTGCGGCCGGTTTTTATTTTCCGGGCGGTACCGCACCTGACAAAGCGCGAATATACAATGCAAGCAAACGCAATGCAGCGGCCGGAAGCGATAGTACGTTTGCGGCCGGTGTTGTCTAATCGACAGTCTGGGTTCCGTTTTTTGTTGTATATTATATTTTTCGGACAATATTGTGCAGCGCGGGTTGTTAGTTTCGAAAACTTTTACTAAAATTGTAGTGCGAGCCGTGCATGTCGCTGACATTCATATTTTAAGAGTGTGCTTTTTTGCAAGAAGACATGGCAATTTCTTTGCAAATATGTGACTGATAGACTACACTTTTATTGTATGACCAATATGTTTTTGGAGTTATCTCCCTGATGTATGGAAAACGGCTTTGTTAGTATAATTGATGAACTTAAATATAATCTTACCATGAAAAAACTGTTTACTTTGATGTCAATCGCAGCGCTGCTGCTTGTCGGCGGTTGCGACGACTCGTCTCCCGAAGAGCGCCCCGGCGACGTAGTAGTTGAAATTCCGACAGCTCAGCTGGAAGAGCTTTGCAAGCAGATGAATACCGACATATCGGCACTGCAAACCATTGTCGGTGCATTGCAGAATGGCGATTGCATAACCGATTTGTCGCCGGTTACCAAGGACGGCGAGACGACAGGCTATACCGTTGTTTTTGAAAAAACTGAGCCGGTCGTCATCTCTTGCGGCAAAAGCGGCGATAAAGAGGGGCATGCGCCCGTTGTCGGAGTCCGCCAGGCGGACGGCATCTACTGCTGGACACTCAATGGCGACTGGCTGACGGACGGTTCAGGCGACAAAATCAATGCTGTCGGCGATGCGACGCCGGGTCTTCGCATTACGGACGGATATTGGGAGATATCCTGCGATGCGCAGACATGGACCCGTCTGGATAAGGCTACCGGCGAGGATGTCAACCTGATTTTTGCATCTGTCGGGCAGGATGATGACAATGTATATTTCACACTTGCCTACGGTTCGGAAATAGTGGTGGGCAAGAAGAAGCTTCCGGATACATATGTCATAGAGTTCGAGGACAGCCTCGTAAAAAAGATATGTGTCGAAAACTGGGATACGGACAATGACGGAGAACTCTCCATGGGAGAGGCCCGTGCTGTGACTACGATAGGCGACAAATTTAAAGACAGCGGGATAGTCTCCTTCAAGGAGTTCCAGTATTTCACAGGTGTCACGTCAATCGAGGAGGAGGCATTTTACCATTGTCGCAGCCTGACAAGCATTGCATTCCCAGAAAGCATTACTGAAATCGGTTACTATGCATTAGGCGGTTGCAGTTCCGTGAAAAATGTATATATTACGGATATTGCGAAGTGGTGCGCGATAAAGTTTATCGATGATGGTGTCTTTGTATATGATGGTTCTTTGTATCTGAATGGAGAACTAGTAACAGATTTGGTGATACCGAAGGGTGTTACTGAAATCAGCAGCTATGCGTTCTGTTATTGTAGCAGTATAGAAAGCGTTACCATTCCCGAAGGAGTTACATCGATAGGAGAGGAGACATTCAGCTATTGCCTGAATCTGAAAAATATTACGCTTCCCGAAAGCCTTGCCGAAATCGGAAGCTATGCGTTCAGAACGTGTTACAACCTTGAAAATGTATATATTAAAGATATTGCGAAGTGGTGCGCGATAAAATTTATCGATTATTGTTCCAATCCTTTGGAGTATGCAAAAAATCTGTATCTGAACGGAGAGCTGGTAAAGGATTTTGTAGTGCCGAACAGTGTCACAGAGATTGGTAGCAATGCTTTCAGAGCTTACAAAGGTCTTACATCGCTTACGCTTTCTGAAAGTGTTACTAAAATCGGAAGCAACGCTTTTAATGATTGCAGCAGCCTGACAAGCATAACATTTCCTGCAAGCGTTATCGAGATAGGTGAAAATGTATTTTCCAAATGCAACAACATTACAGGCGTATATATTGCGGATATTTCGAAGTGGTGCGCGATGAAATTTACCAGTGATTACTCCAACCCATTGATTTATGCGCACTATCTGTATCTTGACGGTAAACAGGTGACAGATTTGGTGATTCCGGATGATGTCACAAGGATAGGGGACCGCGCATTCATGGGTTGCAACATTCCCGGAAGCGTAACCATACACGAAGGCATTACCGAGATAGGGGAAAAGGCATTCTGTTCCGGGTTCATACAGAATGGCGTATATATTGCTGACATTGCCAAATGGTGTGCGATAAAATTTACAGATGGCTTATCCAATCCTTTGGGGTGTGCCAATAGTCTGTATCTAAACGGAGAGTTGATAACCGATTTGGTGATACCGGATGATGTGACAGAGATTGTCGATAACGCATTCGATGGAGGCAGCATGCTGAAAAGCATCACGATTCCTGATGCGGTTACAACTATCGGAGAGTGTGCGTTCGCTCAATGTTCCGGCTTGGAATCAATCACTATTCCGAGCAGTGTTACCAACATCGGATCAAGCGCATTCTCTTCCTGCACCGGCGAGTGCATTATCGACTGCAATATTCCGGATGCCGACAATTATTCGATTTTCAATTATTCGAGATTTTCAAAGATTACTGTCGGCAACAGTGTTACCGAAATCGGAGACAACGCATTCAAGGGCTGCTTCGACCTGGAATTAATCACTATTCCGAGCAGTGTTACCAGAATCGGCCGAAAAGCATTCGAAGATTGTACCGGCGAGTGCTTTATCGATTGCAATATTCCGGATGCCAAGAATAGTAGCAGTTCAAGTTTTGATCAATCACGTTTCACCAAGATTACAATTGGCGATAATGTTACTGAAATCGGAGACAACGCATTCAATCGTTGCCTCTATATGGAATCGGTCTCCATTTCAGGAAATGTTACCAGAATCGGGGATGCTGCTTTTATGAACAGTCGCAACCTGACAAGCGTTTATTGCTACATACAGAAACCGCTGTCGATTGGTGCTTATACCATTCCTAATCTTAATAAATGTACTCTGTATGTCCCAGCCGGTTGTAAAAGTGCATATGCCAAAGCGACTCACTGGGGTGGTGCGAAGGAGATTATAGAGATGCAGTAATGGAAATCCTCCGGTGGAAGGAGTCCGCATGAAAAATCGCCCCGGACTCATCCGGGGCGATTTTTATTATAACGTCTGTCTGGCCTGCCGTTTACTGTCCTATTACGGGGATGTCCAGCATTTCGGTTTGCGGGAAGTGCCGGGACAGGTACTTCTGCAAATATTCGCGGGTGTCGTTACGGATGAGTTCGTCGTCGCACTCCGGGTAGAGATTGTATGCGAGCATGCTCAGCCTAAGGCCGCGGCTGCGGATTGCTTCGAGACTCAGGAGCGTGTGGTTGATGCTGCCGAGTCTTCCGGATGTCACCAGAATCAGCGGCAGGCGAGCGGCCTGGACGTAGTCTATCGTGAGCATGTCTTCTGTAAGCGGGACCATGAGTCCGCCGGCGCCTTCGACCAGAACGGCGTCGTATTGTTGTTGCAACCGTTTGCGGGCCGCCTCGATTTTTGCGAAATCTATCGGCCTCGAATCTATGCGTGAGGCAAGCAGCGGCGATGCGGGATATGAGAATATTTCCGGCATGGTGTCGCCTGTCCGGTCCTCGGGCAGGAGGCCGGTGCCGGCAATGGCGCGGTGCCGGAGAATATCTTCCGAGAGGGAGGTGTTGCCTGTCTGGATGAATTTCTGTGTGATTGTTCTGCGGCCCTGTTCGTTCCACAGTCTGGCTATGTAGCCTGTGGCGTAGCTTTTGCCGATGTCTGTGTCGATGCCGCTGACGAAATAGATTTCTCCGTTTTTCATTTTTTTCGGGCTATGAAATATATTGGATTGTAGGTGAGACGTACGCCGTCTCCGTATGCGAACTGCCGGTTATACAGGGTCTCGAAGTCGGAAAGACGCAAGCGGGTCCAGACTTCGGTGCCGAGCCCTGTTACTCCGGTGTATTTCAGATGGTAGAGAACGTCCCGTGCCGAGGGGAATGTGTCGATTATCGTCTGCTGGCTCATGTGCAGCACCTCGAACCTGTCTTCGAGCATCTCCGTAAGACGTTCCGGCGAGTGGTACCGCAGCGATTTTCCGGTAGTGAGCGCTATCTCCCGCATATTCTGTTCTCCGAATGTCGAGACGGCCAGAAGACCTCCCGTGCGGAGCGAGGCGGCGCATTTGCCGAAGAATCCGGGAAGGGATTCGAACCATTGGACCGTGGAGCACGAGGCTATCGTGTCGGTGTGTTCCGGATAGGCGATACGTTCGGCATCGCCGGCTATCTTCATGTCTATGCCCGAGACGGGCAGATATTCGAACATATCCTCGCAAAGGTCGTTCACGGCGGTAAAACGCGGATGCAGATGTTCGATAAGCAGGCGGGTGAGAAATCCTGTCCCGCATCCGACCTCGAAGAGGCGGCCGTCGGGAGTCGGACTGAAACGCATCAGCAGCCCGGCCAGATTTGCAGCAATCCGCCGCTGTACGACAGCATGCGTGTCGTATGTGCCGGCGGCCCGTGAAAAGCGTTTTTTTATCAATTCCTTGTCGCTCATTGCAGTACCTCCGTGAAAATATCCTCGCTGTAATGTGCTGCGGACGGGAATTCCCTGACGGGCGTTCCGCATTGTTCCCATGCCCTTTTCTGGTTGACGGCAGGAAATATCGAATCCCTGCCGGCGACGTATGCCGTGCCCCAGAAATCGGGTGGGGCAGGATGCTGTGCCAGGCGTGCGATTGAGGAGAGTTCGGAGCGGAGGCTCTCTATGTCGCGTTCCGGCGCTTTGCTCATGAAATTTACCAGATTTCCGGCGTCTCCGCACATCCTTCTGCGGAATTTCTGCAATGTGACTTCGCTCAGCGTTCTCAGCGTTCCGTGAAATATCTCGGGCGGTATTCCCCGCTCGACGTCTATCGGCCACGGCGTTCCGTTTATGGCCGTGCCTGTTATCGGTATCGTTATCCGTGATGCGGCGCATGCGGCTGCCCATACGCCCATGGACCAGCCTACGATGTGTACCGATTCGTAGCTGTTGACTGCGGCTGCGTCGAAATCCGCGGAGCTGTAATCGTAGCAGACCGTGTAGTCGCTGTACTGCGGCGCATACTGCCTGAAAGGAGTGTGGTCCATGCCCCAACCGGCGAACAGCAGGGTCAGGCGGGTGTGTCCGGCGCTTATTATAGGTTGCAGTATCATCTTCTTATGGCGTTTATTATCTCGTCGGTCTCCTTGTCGGTGATGCCTGCCGTCAGTGAGAACCGCACGCGGGCCGTTCCGGGCGGAACCGTGGGCGGCCGGAGCGGTAATACGTAGAATCCCGCATCGCGCAGCTCCGCGGCCTTGCTTACGGCTTTCTGGCTCTCTCCCATTATCAGGGGGACTATATGACTCTCGGAGCAGCTTTCATAGCCCGCCTGCCGCATGGCCTCGCGCACTCTGCCGCTTATCCGTGCGAGGTGTTCGCGCCGGTTGTTCATGGAGCCTATGCGGCTGAGGATGAACTTTGTCCACATTATGTTTATGGGCGGAAGCGCTGTGGAGAAGATAAGTGTCCGCATTCTGTTTATCAGATACTCCTTTACCACGGGGCTGCAAACGATATATCCGCCGACCGATGCCAGTGCCTTGCCGAAAGTGCCGACCAGAAAATCAATGTCGTCGATAACGCCGTACTGTTCTGCCATTCCGAGACCTGAGGGTCCGCACGCTCCTATGGCGTGCGCTTCGTCGACGTACAGCATGACGCCGGGAAAAGCGCGTTTCAGTTCTACCATGCGGTCCAGCGGTGCCGTGTCGCCGTCCATGCTGAAAACGCTCTCCGTGACAATGATTATCTCATCGAACCGGCTGTGGTTCTCTTCGATGATTCTTGTCAGATGCTCCATGTCGTTGTGCCGGAACCGTGTCGACGCACCGCGGCTCAGACGCATGCCGTCGATGATGCTCGCATGTACGAGTTTGTCGGCGACGATAAGCGTGCGCGACGTGCTCACGGCAGGCAGTATTCCGGTGTTCATGTGGTATCCGCTGCCGAAAATCAGCGCGCTGCGGCCGCGGAACAGCTCCGAGAGCAGCTTCTCGCAATCGCGGTACGATTCGAAGTTCCCCGTCAGAAGACGCGACGAGCTGGAACTCATTGTAATAAGTTCAACGGGTGTGGAGGCGAAAAAGTCCTCTTTGAGCTCTTCCCATGATGCCAGCCCCAGATAGTCGTTGGACGACAGATTGAGCAGCATTTTGCCGTCGGTCTCGACCAACCGTCCGTGGTGACGCACCTCTGGCAGTATTCTTTTGTCGGAACAGCGCTCCAACCGTTGCAGTTCCTCCCTGAGTCTATTCTCCATACGGCAATTCTCCCGCTATTTTTACCAGCGCTCCTGTCAGACGGCTCAGGTCGGCCGGTGATATGACAAACGGCGGCATTATGTACATCAGTTTGCCGAACGGCCGTACCCATACGCCCTCCTCTACGAACCGGCGTGTCACGTACCGCATATCCACGGCCTGCCGCATCTCGATGACGCCTATTGCACCGAGCACCCTCACGTCCGCTACTTGCGGAAGTTCGGCGGCCGGAGCCATCTGGCGTCTGAGCTGACTCTCTATGCGCCGCACCTTTTCCTGCCATCCGCTGCCGAGAAGCAGTTCGGTCGATGCCTTAGCCACGGCGCAGGCCAGCGGATTGGCCATGAACGTGGGGCCGTGCATGAATACTCCTGCTTCGCCGCTGCATATTGTGTCGGCCACGCTGTCGGTGCACAACACGGCCGACAGGGTCATGTAACCGCCCGTCAGCGCCTTGCCGATGCACATTATGTCCGGCTCCACGCCAGCGTGCTCCCAGGCGAAGAGTTTTCCCGTGCGGCCGAAGCCTGTGGCTATCTCGTCGAATATCAGAAGGACGTCGTGACGGCGGCACAGCTCGGCCGCACGTTTGAGATATTGCGGATTGTAAAATCTCATGCCGCCGGCTCCCTGAACCACCGGTTCGAGAATGAGTGCGGCTATCTCGGAGGCTTTCTGTTCGAGCAGCAGTCTGAGCGGTTCGATGTCCTCCTCGTTCCACGGGCCGTCGAATTTCGAACACGGCGAGGGGACGAAATGACGTATCGGGAGCGAAGACCCGAACAGCGAGTGCATGCCTGTCACCGGGTCGCATACCGACATGGCATTCCATGTGTCGCCGTGGTAGCCGCTGCGCACGGTCACGAAGTTGGTCTTGTCGCGCCGGCCTCGTGCCGCCTGATACTGCACCGCCATCTTCATGGCCACCTCGACGGCCACCGAGCCGGAGTCGGCGTAGAATATCTTGCTCATCGACGGAGGTGCGATGCTGAGAAGCAGCTTTCCCAGTTCGATAGCCGGGTCATGTGTCAGACCGCCGAACATCACGTGCGACATACTTGCTGCCTGGGCTCGCAGTGCGCGGTTGAGTACGGGATTGTTGTATCCGTGCACCATGCACCACCAGGAGGACATGCCCTCTATCAGCTGGCGGCCGTCTTCGAGCGTTATTCTGACGCCTTTGGCTCCGACGACCTTGTATGTCGGAAGCGGATTGACCGTTGAGGTGTACGGATGCCACAGGTGTTCTCTGTCGAAAGAATTATCTGAGTTCATATCCGGACTGTTTTATAAGCTCCATGTCCTGTTCGATGCTGCTGCCCGTGGTTGTCAGCATGTCGCCCATTATGGCCGAGTTTATTCCTATGTACAGCGCCTTTTCGATGCACTGCCGGCTTACCTGCGCCCGTCCGCCCGCAAAGCGCAGATATGCGTCGGGATTGATGAACCGGAAAAGAGCCACTGTTGTGAGAATCTGCTCTTCGGAGAGAGGCGCCGTGTGTTCGAGCGGCGTGCCTTTTATCGGTTGCAGGAGGTTGATGGGGATGGATTTGACTCCTAAGTCGCGCAGCGTGAATGCGAGTTCCGTACGCTGCTCCTCGCTCTCGCCCATTCCGATGATGCCGCCGCAGCAGATGTCCATTCCGGCCTGGCGTGCCGAGAGCAGCGTCTCTATCTTCTGCTGCTGGGTATGCGTGGTGCACAGAGTGTCGAAAAACGACGGTGCCGTTTCGAGATTGCAGTGATAGCGTGTGATGCCGGCCTCGTGCAGGCGCCTCAGCTCGTCGGTCGAAAGCAGTCCGAGCGATGCGCAAAGGTCTATCTTGCAGTTCTTCGCTATATGCCGTGCCGCCTCGCACAGGGAATCTATCTGCCTGGGAGTCGGTTTCCGGCCGCTTGTGACGAGTGAAAAACGTCCGATGCCTTTGGCGGCATGGTAGTGTGCATGACGCAGACATTCGTCCTTGTCCACAAGGTCGTATACCTCTGCCGAGGTGTTGTAGTGTGCCGACTGAGCACACCATTTGCAGTTCTCCGGACAGCGGCCTGATTTGGCGTTTATTATGGAACAGGTGTCGAAACATCTGTCGGCCATCTCGACCGTTATCGTATGTGCGGCATTGTAAAGCTGCTCCTTGTCGGGCCATTTGGCTATCAGCGCTGCCTGCTGAGGGGTGATTGTTTCGCCTCTCAGCACTTTTTGTTTCAATTCTTCAAGCATGTCGTATAAAATAAGCAGGCCGGAGAAAACACATTGTGTCTTCCCCGACCGGTATGTTTGTAAATATAGTCGTCTGTATGCTCCGGGACGGCGTTGCCTTCCCGGGTGTTTGCGCCGAGTATAGTGCGGAATCCCGTACATAGCTCCATATCAAGAGGTTCGTGCACCTCCGGTTCACGGTCCTTGTACGCGCATATGGCAGAGCGGCCCTTGCGCTGTATGGAAGATTCCGTGCCGCCGCTTTTGGCCAAGGAGGCGTTCTCTATTTCCGTCGAGACACGTCCTATGCTCACCTCTTTGTGCAGACTTGCGAATATGGCATATGAAGTTCTGCTCCATCGGCGGAACCGGGTTGTGCGGTATGTGGAAGTCCTGCTCAACTCTTATTTGTATCTTACCGTTGTTACCGACGCGTCGTAAGTGAACGACGGAATCTCCTGTCCTGTCGCCAGATAAACGGTTTTCAGCGACGGACATGAGTTGCAGTTAAGTGTCGAGAGCACAGGATTGCCGCTTACGTCGAGCGAGGTGAAGTCGTTGGTGTGGCAGTACAGGAATCCCAGATTCGGGTTCTTGCTCGTGTCCAGACTTTTGAGTTTGTTGCGCTGACAGTATATCGTTTGCAGGCTCTCGCAGTCTCTTATGTCGAGCGAACTGAGGGCGCACTGACGGCACCACAGGCCGTTCAGAGCCGTACAGCCTTTCAGGTTGATGTCGGACAGCGCCGAGTTGTCGTAACAGGATATGGTGTGCAGCGCCGAGCAGGAACTTACGTCCAGGGATGTCAATTTGTCGGCGATGCAGTTGAGCACCATAAGCGACGAGCATCCTGAAAGTACTATTTTCTCTGTTGCGCTGTTGTTCAGCGTGATTTCCTGTACCGATGTGTTGCCGCCAAGGTCAAGCGTTTTGAGTGCGCAGCCGTCCGCCGAGAAGGTTTTGAGCGAGCGGCAGCCCTGCAAATCCAGCGACTGAATCGCCGTGCCGCCTATGTCTATCGATTCGAGAGCCGTGCAGCCTTTGATGTCAAGCGACGAGAGCGCTGTGCCCGTGCATATGAGGGTTCGCAGCCGGGTGTTGGAGTTCAGGGACAGTTTTGTAATCGGATTGCCGCTGCATATCAGCGATGCGAGGTTCTCCATCAGTTCTATGCCTGCCAGCGATGCGATGCCCATCGAGGAGCAGTCGATGCTTGTGACGGCCTTCAACTCGTTTTCAACGAGGAAGCCGTCTTTGTTCTGGTCGAATTTCGACAGCATATAGGTTAGGAATGCCTTGTCGGAGAACCGTTCGTTGAGCGACGGAAGACGCTCCCACTTGTCGCTCACTGTAATGGCAGGAAGTTCCTTTATCGTGCCCGGAGCGACGGTGAACTGCTGCGATGACGAGAATACCGCCGAGCCGCCTGTCGTCGTGACCGTGACGGTCATGTTTTTTATCTGCGCTGGTCTTACGACGAGGTATGCTGTCTGCTCCGAACTCAGAGACGCACTGTTCTGTGACCCGAATACGAGTCTTACCGAGTCTGCGTCGGATGTGAACATGGCCTGCGGCTTCTGCGCTGCGATGTCGCACTTGAAGTCTCCGGCAAGGGCCGTTCCGGGGGTGTTGATTTGTATGAACGAGATTGCCTCGTCGGCGAGTTCACCCTTTGCTCCGTCCCTGATTGTGAGTTTCAGCACGCCGAACAGATGCCCCGAAGCCTTGAATGCGAAGTCGAGCTGCGGCAGTTTGTCGGGATTCTCCGAGTACGAGTCCGTTATCGGGTCCGCGACCATGAAGTCTGCCCGGCTGTCCCAAGGACCGTATTGCGTTGTCGGCAGAGAGGTGCTTATAGTGGTTCCCTCGTTTGTCGAGACATACGGGAAGTATGCCCTGTATGTGGCCGTGGTCTGATTGCCGAGTGTTCTGAGGAATACGCCGTAGAATTTGTCGCAAGAGGAGTTGATGGTGAAATTTCGGTTCTGCTGCATGTCGCCGGCGTATATTCCGAGTGCGTCGGATGTGGACCAGCCGAGCACGTCGTCTTTCAGGGTGGTTCTGGTGTCTGCGTGACTTGCGCTGACCTCTACGTTGAATGAGCCGCCTTCCGGATATTTCGTATCGTCCTTGCTGCAAGCCGCCGCAAGAAGAACTGTTGCGAATATGATGAATCGTTTCATGATAGCCTTGTGTGGGTGTTTATTTCCAGAATCCTTGATTATCCTTGTCTTTGTCATCCTTTCCGAGCTGGTCCAGACCGCCGGATGCAGTGTTGGAAGTCCAGCTGTTGATTTGTCGGTCCATCCAGTCGAGACGGGTTCTCAGCGTATTCTTCATACGCATTATGGCATCGTCGGACGGGATGTGTTCGTCTCCGTTCTCGCCTCTTTCCGCCAAATCGTAAAGGGCCCAGTTCTCTTCCGCCGACAGACGCAGATACTCCTGCTGCGAGTCGATATACGATTCGAGCACCTCGCGGAAACCCTCTTTGTGAGAGTTCCAGCGGCTCTTTACTATTGCTTTGAACTGCGGGTCGTTGAACAGATAGCGGTACCATCCGGCATCTTTGTTGACCCATGACGAAGCCGTGGACGGAATGTAGGACAAAAAGTCGAAGTCCCACAGCGGTCCCGCATAGAACCGGCTGTCGGATTTGTCCTTGTACATGTAGAAACTGTACGGTCCGCGGGCCGGTTCGGGAGTGGCCGACAGTTCGTACACCATCCAGAAGTCGGCGAACGAGTTGATGTCTATGTACTTGTCGTAGGCCTGTGAGAAGTTTCCGCCGTTGTTGCATACGGCCTCCTCCGCCTCACGGAAATGGTTTTCGATATAATCGAACTGTGCCTGGTTGCCGTCGTCGATGCTCGGAATCTTGACGTTGATTTGGCTGAATCTGCCTCCGGTAAGCGAGCCGGTTACATACTGCGAGTAGAAGGACTTCACGTCGCTGTCGCTGTACTGGTCCCACTCCATTACGTAACCTCCGGTGATTGCCTCCGGGTCCGTGTCGGAGGGCGACATCTCGTTTATTGCCACGCGGTTCTTGTCTATTCTTATCTGCTCGCTCAGGAGATACGTTCCGCGGTGCGTTCCGTTGAGCACAAGTTCCACCTGCACGCAGCGCGGAACCCACGGCAGGTCCGTCTTTCTGCCCAGCTCCATCGACACCTGGTTGCGGAGCAGGGTTTTGTCGCGGTAGTTTCCTATCAGAGACCATCTTTTGTGCTTCGGCATGCCGAGAATCTTGCTTCTCTCGGGCAGCTTCACGTTGTATGACTGTTTCTTGGTGAACGTTCCCCAGCTCGAATTTCCGCGTCCTTTGATGTATATCTCGCCGAGCGGATAGCCGTCGAAGTTCTGCCCTCCGTCAAGATACATCGTTGCGGCCTCCCAGTTGACCTTGCCGGCTACCGGATTGCCTGTCGCCGTGTTGATGTAGAGAATCGGCAGGCCGGTGAAGTGTACCAGCGATATCTCGTAGCGGGAGCTGTCGCCGTTCTCCGCGACGACCGTGTAGACGATTTTTTTCGTGAAGTCGGCCATTGAGACTCCGCTCTTCTGTTCGACGCCGTTTATGAGGACGCGGCTCATGGTGCTCGATGCGAAGGTGGGAACCAGATTGCGTATATCGGTCAAATATGGGATGCGGCCGCTGAAAGTATCCTCTCCGTCAGCCGTAAGGGTTATGTCGCCTCTCAGATAGGGGTTGTCTTTCTTTAAGAACTTGAATCCCAGCAGTTCGTGGCCGGTGTGGAAGGGACGGCCCATCTGTGTTATGGTGAGCGTGTCGCTGCATGTGCCGTCCGTTGTCTTGAAGTATATCATGCCGCTGCGCACGTTGCCTTCGTTGTTGTCAAGTTCTATTCTCACGTCGACACTTTCGCCTGCCGCGAATCTTTCGCCCGATACGCGGAGCCACTCCTGCGACGAGCTGACGGTAAAGTCTGCATCGGAATATACGGTCGCCGTGTATGCATCCACCGTGTTGTCCACGCTTATGCTGTCGGTCGCAAGACGCAGTGTGGAGGCGTTTTCCGAGACTGCCAGGATGCCTATGTTGTCTATCGCCGCCGCACCGCCCTGCGGAGAGAGCTTTATCAGGAATCCGCCGGAGGTGTTTACTGCGGGCATAATCTGGCTGTCGGTCCATTGTTCGGATGCCGGAACAGTCTCGGCATCGTACCATGACGTCCCGTCGCTGCTGGCCGAAACCTTGACTGCCGCACCCTTGTGCCTGAAACTTATGGCGATGCCTCCTGCCGGTCTGGTTTTCGAACAGTCTATGGAGAGCATGTCGCCGGCCGCAACCGATGCGAACGCACCTTCGCCCGTGCGGTCCGTGACTATCTTGGCGGCACCGGACGAGTATTTCACGGAGGCGGCAGCCGAGCCTGCGCGGGAGAATCCGTCGTAGTCCTCCATATAGATTTCGGAATCGAGCGCCGCGATGCCGAAGTCTTCGAACAGCAGGTAGTGTTTCATTCTGCCCAGAGACAGCGTGTCCGAGTAGATGCCTCCTGCCTCGGAGGAGAATCCTGGGGCGAAAGCCTCCGCCACGCCGCTTTGCGTGAAGGCGCGTATTATGTAGCCTTCGTCGTCCTGAGCGGACGGTGCCATGACAGTCCATATGCGGTTTCCGCTTCCGGGTGCAGTGATTTTTATTGCGGGCCATGCCGTGAAGAAGTCCGACGGGCGGACCGGAGTGTTGTCGTCGAAACGCTCCGCGTCGGTGATGTCGGCGGAGAATTCACCGGCCAGAGTACGGCCTCCGGCGGAGCTGACGGTGATGTATCTCAGCGTCTCGTTCTCAGGCAGGTTTCCGAGGGTTATGCCCCAGATGGCGAATGCTCTTCTGAACGAGAATTCTATTTGTTTGCCCGAGGCGTCCGTTCCGATCAGCGCTTCCTGCGGTACCGTTATGGGTCGGGCCGTCATGAAGTTTGCGGCCGGGTCCGGATTTTCCGCGCCGGATGTCTGTCTGCTGCTCAGCACGGAGAGTATCTCGTGCGGGTCTGCTGCCGTATTTGCGGCGGGGCTGTAAGCGTAGTACGCGAATATGTCCGTCGTATCCTTCACCAGACCGGAGAATTTGCCCCGGGTGGTGGTCTGACCCTCTCTGAGGTTGTCTATCTGGAACGGGACATTCGTCTCCACGTTCCGGAACATCGTGTTGACGAAGACGCCGATACGGTCGCCGTATTGCCATACGGACGAGAATCCGTCGGCGCTCTGCTCGATTGTCGCCCTGGTATTGTGCTCCTGGGTTGCATATACCGTTATTTCGGTGGTCTGCGATGGCGGCTGCGGCAGGATTATCTCGGGTTCCGGCGTCTTGGTACATGCCGCGATGGACAGAGCCAGTGCCGGTACGCTGATGTATTTTGTTAGCGTCTTCATGAAAAAGTAGTGTTTTAGGGCGTAAAGATAATATTTTCGCATTAAAAACGATTGGCCGGAGGCATATAAATTGCAATAGTGTAACTGTTGAATCTTAAAACTTATTTTTCGGACCATGAAAAGATTTTTGTTTGTTTCCATGACTGCACTTGCAGCTATGGTTATGGCCTGGACGCCATCGCATGCCATTTCGAGACGTGTGGCTATTTTGCCTGAGAAGGCGCAGAAGTTCGTGACGGAACATTTCCCCGAACATGTCGTCTCCTATGTGATAGGCGAGAAGGATTTCGGGAAGCAGATGGAGTACGAGGTGATGTTCACGGACAAGAGTTTCGTCACCTTCGACCGTTCGGGCCGCTGGACAGAGGTGCAGTGCGGTCTTGCGCCGGTTCCGGCAGCGATAATTCCGGAGAGCATCACGCGTTATGTGAAAGGGAAGTTCCCGGCAGGAACATTCGTCACGGAAATCGAACGCGACAAGCACGGTTACAGTGTGGAGCTGAGCAACGATGTAGAACTTAAATTCGACCGTAACGGAAATTTCCGCCGTGCCGAATATTAAGGTGTGCCGTTCTTCACCCGGGGTGTCTGTGATTGTCCTGTGGTAAAAAAGCTGGCGGCGACATATTTTGTCGCCGCCGGTTTTTTGCTCTGCACCGCCTTATATCGGCAGGTCGGTTAATTTGCCTTTCCTTCCTGGGTGATGTACACATGACTGTCATAGTTTCCTGTGCCTAAGGTGAGCGAGAATTTTCTCTGATCGGCAGTGTCGTTTGCATCCGCATGTATTATAAACAACTTTTCCTCCTGCCATGCAACCCAGAACCAAGGGCCTTTGATTGTATCCGGCAGAGGCTTCTCGTACATCATAGGGTATTTAATATTCTCACTCCGGTAGTATTTCAAGTTACACGCAATCTCATAAAACCATGCTTTTCCTTGCGTAGTGACTGTAAGATTGCCGCCCTCGGCGTCGAACGTATGCTTGGTCTTGGAGGGTTTTATAGTGTCATGCAAATCTTCCAAATTCTGACTGCACGACGAAAGGGCGAGTATTGCCATTAAAGCAATGATAATCTTTGTTTTCATGATTTTACTCAGCTTTTAGGCCGTATGTATTTTATCACTTTTAATTTATATTGGTAATAATATTCCCTGCCTGTTGTTCCGCGTGTTTCCGCTTCATATATTTCATCATCAAAATGGGCGGCATCATTATATGGGTCGAACTCCATGTTTCGGAAGAACCCGTTGCAACCGCCAGTCCAGCCCCAGTTGCAGTGGAAGAAGTTGCGTATGTCGGTCTTTGTCGATGCGAGTCTGCCGGTGTCGGTATAGTAGCTGTTTATTACCTGCAACTGTCTGACGAATCCGTCTATAACCCAAGCATGCCCTTTGCTGTAAGTTGCAATCCCGAGGGTTGTTTTCTTGTGGCTGTAACCGTCACAAATAACAGGTAGTCCATCTTTCAAAGATGCCGCTATCGCTTCTTTGTCGTATGAAGTGTAGTTTCCGCTGTTGAATCCCAGTGTTTCCAGACATTTCTCTACTTTCTGAGTATTGGCGCTACTCTTATCTTTCCCGTAGTCCATATTAACGAGGTCGCCTATTCTTCGCACAAGAGTTGCTATATCGTCTTCCGCTGCGGCTCTCTGCTCAGTTGTAAGTGCGTATTTGTTGGTTTCATATGCCCAGATGTTGTCCCAGTCGTAGGTGTGGCCGTTGTGGGTTGTGGGCTTGTTGAAAAGGGCAACCGCCTGTGCCGTGGCTATCGCCACACAGCCAGCCAAACACTCGGATGGACATTTATTATTGTAAGGTTTTCTTTGTCCCCAATTCGGTGTTGTATATGGTCCGTAGAAAATGCTGTTGACCCACGGTTCTGCGACATCGTAGGTGGATGATGCGCGGGTCGCACCGCTCGATGCGACAGGGTCGTCGGCCAGTTGCGGATAAAGAGCCAGCAGCGAGTCCTGTGTTTTTGAGGTGCGTTCGATTTCGGCAGCGGCGTAATCTTCGAGCATGCCGAGAAATATCGCCATACCGGGGTTGTCGATGGTGTCTGTGCGCATATGTCCCTCCGGGATGAAGGCGAAGACACCGTCCACTCTTTTGTCGGCCGAGACGATTGAGAAACCTGCGTCATCTGCAAAGTTTACGACGTAAAAGAGGGTGTCGGGCAGCGGTGCATTGCCGCTTCGGGTCGGTTTGTCGTTCAGCAGGAAATCCACTTTGCCGACTGAACGGCTCGATGCCCTGGTTTTATCCGCATCGAAAAGTACGGCGGCATCGAGAGCCTGCTGCTGCGCCTGCTCTATCGAGACTTTCTCTTGGCCCCGGAGAGCGAGAATCTCGATTTGTTCAGCGGACAATTGTGGGGGTTGATTAGGTTCGGCGATGGTACGCCCCTCCTTTTGGCAACCGCATGTCAGAATGCATACGACCGTGCACATTAAAAACTGCTTGGTCATAATGTAAAAAAATGGTTAGGTTATTTGTTAATATGTTTTGCGAAATTAAGAATATATAATTGGAAAAACAAATATTTTATGCTCTATTTTTATAATGAGTGGCGGTTTTTTGTAATGTAATCTGAGAATCGTTAGGGCGGTAAGAAAATTCGAGGCTTAAATGTGCTCGAAACAGACCTGCTGTAATCTTGCTCGATGTTTAAGGAATTATCTGCGATTTTACAGATATGCGCTCCTACGGAGCGCTCGGGCCGGGGCCTGCCCCGCGAAGACCCGCTCACTTAATTCTCTCTGGACTTTCGCAGGCTCCGCTTATTATTATACGCGTTGCCTCCACATTAAAGCTCCATGCTAACGGGACGCACTTTCCTCCTCCTGCATTATGAACCGGTTACTGTAAAGTTGCAGATAATTTCCATATTTAAATTTTCAAGATGCAGCAGCGGATTGCAGAGTGCTTTTACGACAAAAGGCGGGAATTGAAATTCCCGCCTTTTGTTAATTAGCTTCAAGTTGTCCGGCAAAGCCTACTGCATCGAATCGAAGATAGCTTTGTATTTGTCATACTTGGCCTGCATTCCCGGCATGTCGCGCAGACGGAATGTGAGGCTTTTGAGCACCTCGACGGTGACTTTTTCCGACGGATTTACCTCGTATGCCTTTTCCAGATACGGGAGAGCTTTGGCGTACTCGTCATTCACGGTTTTGAGCGAAGCCTGATACTCGTCCATGCCCGACCACTGTCCGCGCTGGTTCATCTGGGCATTGAGGGCGTCGCCTTTCTTCGAGTAGAACAGACCGAGGTTCACCAGAACATAGAAGTCATCCGGTTTGAGAGTCTGTGCCTTGTGCATTTCAGCTATTGCCGAGTCCAGGTCGCCGAGCTTGTCGTAAATCAGTCCGAGGCCGTAGTAGAGCAGCGGGTTCTTGGGGTCTTTGCTGATTCCGGCCTTCACCAGAGGAATAATCTCGTTGGGGTCCTTGTCCACGGATGCGTAGTATTTGATCAGACCTTCGATGACGTTGGTGTTGCCTGGATATTTGGCGATACCCTCCTTGATTGTTTTCTCGGCCTTTTCCATCTGGTTGTCCTGGAACTGGCACAGGAAAGCGTAATAATATACGTCGCCGTTGTCCTCTTTGCCGTATTCGATGGCTTTCTCGAAGCATTCAGCACCTTTCTTGTACTGTCCCGACACGAGGTAGCAGTAACCTGCATTGTATACGGCGTTCGTGTCATGAGCGGCGATTACGGAGTGTTCTCCGGCCTTGAAAGCGTCGTAATAGCTGTCAGCCGCCTTTGCATAGTCGCTCATGGCCAGGTAGTTGTTTCCTCTCTCGAAATGTGCGTTCATCAGATTTTTGAGTCCTGCCACCACCTTTTTCTCCGACTTTGGGTCGATTTCGTATGCCTTGATGTATGCCTCCTCAGCCTTGGCCATAGCCTCGGGATCTACCTGCGTTGTGGCGAAGAAACTGTGTACGAGACCGTTTTTGTTGATATAGGCCTTGAAATGGTCGTAGGTGTATTCGGTGTATTTGTTTCCGTCTACCTCCACCTCGGTTTTGGGTGCCTCGCCCTGCGACTGAACCATCATCGACTCCTGTAAGTCGCGGAACATTCCGTTTGTAGGCTGCGTTGCGACTTCGTAGAACATGTCGCCGCGTTTTACCCACGTAGCCGCCTTGACGGCTTTTTTCGGATTGGCTATATCCGCTTCGGATTTCGCAACACGTTTTTCGGCAGCTGCTTTGTTGAACTTTTCAACCGGAGGCGTCACTCCGTCCTGTCCGTTTACTATCGGTGCCGAGAAGAGCATCATCGCCGACACCACTGCAAGAATACGTTTCATAGTTTTTTATTGAATGTGTTTTTTTGTTAATATTATTCTTTCTCATCTGCTGGGGCCGTCTGCTGGTCCTGCGCCTCGGCCTGAATCTCCTCCTCCTCGCTTTTGGGCACCGCCATTACCGATGCTATGGCGTCTCCATCGCGCAGGTTGATTATTCTCACTCCCTGCGTGGCCCGTCCGGCAAGACGTATTCCGTCCACCGCGGTGCGGATAGTGATGCCGCTGCGGTTGATAATCATGAGGTCGTTGTTGTCTGTAACAGCCTGAATCGAAACCAGTTGTCCGGTCTTTTCGGTGATGTTTATCGTTCTGACGCCCTTGCCTCCGCGGTTGGTCACACGGTACTCGCCCAAATCGGTGCGCTTTCCGTATCCGTTTTCTCTGAGCACGAGAACATCCTGTCCGCTGACAGGTTCTACACAAATCATACCTATGACGCAGTCGTCGCCTTCCAGGGAGATTCCTCTCACTCCGGCACCCACACGTCCTATCGGTCTGACAGTGCTTTCGTTGAAGCGGATGGCCTTTCCGCTGCGCGATGCAATCATCACCTCGGCCGTTCCGCTGGTGAGCTTGGCCTCGATGAGCTGGTCGTCCTCCCTAATCACGATAGCGTTGACACCTGCCTGACGGGGCCGCGAGTATGCTTCCAGGAGAGTCTTCTTGATGGTACCGTTCTTGGTACACATTATTATGTAGTTGCTGTCCACATACTCCTTGTCGTCGAGCCTGCGCACGTTGATGTATGCGCGGACCTTGTCGTCAGGTTCTATCTGGATTATGTTCTGAATGGCACGGCCCTTCGAGGAGCGTGTGCCTTCGGGTATGGCGTATACTTTCAGCCAGAAGCAGCGTCCTTTCTCGGTGAAGAAGAGCATCGTGTTGTGCATCGAGGTGACGTATATGTGCTCGATGAAATCCTCGTCCCTCGTAGCGCTGCCCTTGACGCCTATTCCTCCGCGGTTCTGGGTGCGGTACTCGGCCAGCGGAGTACGCTTGATGTACCCCATGTGCGAGATTGTGATGACCATCTCCTCGTCGGCGTAGAAGTCCTCCGGGTTGAACTCCTCGGCACTGAATATTATCTCGGTGCGTCGCTCGTCGCCGTATTTCTCCTTCATTTCCAGAGTCTCCGCCTTGATGACGCCCATCTGCATGTCGGTGTTGGAGAGCAGTTCGGTGAGATATGCTATCTGCTTCTGCAACTCGTCGCGCTCGGCTTCCAGAGTGTGGCGCGAGAGTTTCGTGAGGGCTCTCAGACGCATTTCGATGATTGCTGCGGTCTGTAAGTCCGACAGTCCGAAACGTTCCGTCATGGTGGCGCGTGCGGCGTCCGGCGTCTCCGAGCCGCGGATTATGGATATTATCTCGTCGATGTTGTCCTGGGCGATGAGCAGACCCTGGACTATGTGGAGTCTGTCCTGCGCCTTTTTCAGGTCGAAACGCGCCCTTCGCACGATGACCTCGTGACGGTGCTCGACGAAATATTTTATCTGGTCGCGGATGTTGAGCAACTGCGGACGGCCGTTTACGAGCGCGATGTTGTTCACCGCGAAGTTGGATTGCAGCGGCGTGTTCTTGAACAGCGTGTTGAGCACGACGCTGGCCACGGCATCCTTTTTCAGTATTATCACCACTCGCAGACCGTCTCTGCCGCTTTCGTCGTTGATGTAAGAGATGCCCTCGATGCGCTTGTCGTTAATCATGTCGGCGATTTTCTTAATCGTCTCGGCCTTGTTGACCATGTACGGCATCTCGGTTATCACGATGCATTCGCGTCCGCTCTCGGTATGTTCGATTTCCGTTCTGGCACGCATCACCACGCGTCCGCGTCCGGTTTCGAGAGCCTCCCGGACACCTTCGTAACCGTAGATTATGCCTCCTGTCGGGAAATCGGGACCTTTGACGTAGTGCAGCATCTCCGAAATCTCTATTTCGGGGTTGTCGATGTATGCGCAGATGGCGTCGGCAATCTCCGATAGGTTGTGCGGCGCCATGTTTGTCGCCATACCGACGGCGATACCGCTCGAACCGTTCAGCAGCAGCAGCGGAATCCTTGTCGGCAGTACCAGCGGCTCCTTGATGGTGTCGTCGAAGTTGAGCGTGAAGTCCACCGTGTCCTTGTCGATGTCCGAGAGGACTTCGTCGGCGAGTTTTTGCAGACGGGCCTCGGTGTAACGCATCGCCGCAGGGGAGTCTCCGTCCATCGAGCCGAAGTTTCCGTGGCCGTCCACCAGCGGATAGCGCAGGTTCCAGTCCTGTGCCATGCGGACCATCGCTTCGTATATCGAGCTGTCGCCGTGCGGGTGGAACTTACCCATTACGTCTCCGACGATACGGGCCGATTTACGGTGCGGTTTGTCGGAGGTCAGATTCAGTTCGTTGCTCATGCCGTAGAGTATTCGCCTCTGAACCGGTTTGAGTCCGTCCCTTACGTCGGGAAGTGCTCGGGAGACGATTACCGACATCGAATAGTCGATGTAGGAACTCTTCATCACATTCTCGATATTGACGGATATGATTTTCTGTTCTGCCATTTTTTATGCGTATAGTTTTTAATCTTCATAAGGTGCCGTTCCTTGCGGAGACGGTCGGTTTGGAATAGCCAAAAATAGGGCTTTTCCGCGACATTAGCAAAAAAGCCGTTGCAATTTTATCATGAAACGGAAATGTGTGCGGAAACAATATCCGTTTAAAGGCCTTTTTTCTCGTCTCTGAGCGATTTTTTTTCGCCGGCCGTTCTGTCCCCGGGGTTTTCGGCCGTTCGCCTATCTTTCGACCGTGTGTCCAGACATGTCGATTGTGAAGGTGTCGCCGTTCAGACTCACCTGCGCCCTGCCGCCGCAGAAACTCGCCGCGTCGTCGTATCTCAGCGGTACGGTTATCTGGCCCGCCGTATTGATGTATCCCCATTTGCCGCCGCGGCAGGCTGCGATTAATCCTTCGGAGCAGATGCCGAGGTAGTCGAAATGCTGTCTGACAAGAGGTTCGCCATGCCGGTCGTGCAGAGTCCATCTGCCGTACCGCATCGCCACCGTGACTCCGTAGTAGTCGTCCCAGCACATCTCCTCGTACTGCGGCGGCATGATGTAGCGGCCCTGGCTGTCGATAAGGCCTTTGCCCTCGTCGGTCTCTACTTCGGCGCGTCCCTCGCGGAACGGTTCGGCATAACGGAACGTAGTCTCTATAAGCTGCCGGCCGGTGTGGTCCACGTATTTCCAGCCTTCGTTGTCCATGGCGCATATGATGTCGCTGGAATGTTCGTCGGTCCAGTAGAAATGCGACAGCAGATTCTCGGCATGTTCTGCGCCGCCGCACTGCGTGTCGGGCAATATGCGCGGCTGTACGGCCAGCAGGCGTTTCAGATTGCAGAAATCCTGATGCGAGAATGCCGCAAGACGGGACAGGGCTGTCTCGAACGTCTGTCCGCAGCATCCTTCGGTGAGTGTGGCCAGACAGTCGTAGTCCGTTCCGCGGAATCTCTGAGTCAGCTGTCCCGCTATACTGCCGAATACGGAGGGCTGCAACAGAATCCTGCGGGCGTAGTCGCGGTAGAGCTGCGGGGAAACGGCGGTCATCAGCGCTGCCATGATTGTCTGTGAGCTGCGGTCGATTTTGGGAACGGAGACCATCAGCGGCACGGGGCCTTTGCCGGACTGTGCGACTATCAGCGACGAGGGTGTCACGCCCATGGAGTTGCGGTGTGCCCAGCCTATAAGCTCGACAAGCCGGAGTATCATGTTTTCGATGGCCGCTATGTCGCCTGCTGCGGAGTATGCGTGCAGAAACTGTTCGAACCCGATATGTTGCGGCAGAATTTGCAGGCAGACGTCTACCGTATGCGGTTTTGAATTCCGGTCGAACAGCGTCATTTCGGATTCGAGATATTCGAACGGCATGATATGTCCGGAGTGCATGCGGCGCAGACGCGAGGAGATGGCGCGCATGTGCGACAGCGAGGCCGAGGCTCCGAGCGGCACCCTGAGCACGGCATTGCGCGACTGCACCGAGACATCGAAATCGACGTACCGGCGGTGTGCGCGCAGACGTACCGCGCCGTTCTCGTTTCGGAGCGGAAAAATCTCTTCCAGCGTGCGGAATCTTCCCGTCGGGTTTTCCAGCGCCTCGATGTATTGACTGATGCCCGCGCTCATATTATGTTCAGACTTATCGAACCGATGTTCAGCACATCGGCTATGTTGCTGAGCGTGCAGTTGTAGCTCATGCCCTTGTAGGGAGGTTTTCCGCCTCCGCGGATTTCGGTTATGAGCGCGTCGTATGTCTGCGGCATCTGCGAGGAGATGTCGTACAGGAGACGTGCGTAGCGTCTGGGTGGCAGTTCGTCCTCGCTGCACGGAAACAGCACGGGGCTGTTGTCCGTGTCGTATTGTCCGCAGAGGTGCATGTTGAACAGCAGGGTTCCGCCGTCGCTGGTGCGGACGGTCTTTATTCTTGCCGTTATCTCGCGTATCATGCCGCTGTCGGCATCCGAGCCTTCGCCGTCGGTGATGTTTATCACTGTCGGCGGATAGCTGTCCGCGTTGGCCGGCGCCCCGCACCATGTCTCCACCATTTCCAGGACTCTCGAAAAGGCCTCGTACATCGGTGTGCCGCCTATGGCCTGCGGCTCTATCCATGAGTTGTTCTCGCACACGGTCGTTATCTTTCTTCCGTCGGGCAGTGTGTTGACCACCATCCGTTTCTGTTTCCGGACCGGCATCGCGGAGAGTTTCGACGGCTGGGTGAAACTCCATTTGTCGCTCAGCAGCGGACGCACGCCGTCGCCGCAGTAGCCTACGGCGGCAATGTCGTAGTAATCGTATATGCCGCCGTCGCGCCGGCTGCGGCTTATAATCTCGTCGATGAACGTGTTGGCGGCAAGAGCCACTCCCTCGGCCTTGGTCATAGGCTGGGAGCCCAGCCGTACCGTCTCCTGCATCGAGCCGGACTGGTCAATCATGATGATGAAGGCCGTGCGGTGATTTCGGGTTATTGGATTCTCATACATAAAAAAGGCGCTAAACCGTGCTAAAATAACGCATTCGATATGAAAAAACAATTCCGGCCGTTAAAAAAAACGATAATTCGACCACTTGCCGCCGCAGGCCACTTCCGCCAGCCCGTTTCTGACGTTGCGCGCACGGTCGTAACACAGCGGTGTGACGCATCGCCCGTTGCGGTCTATATATCCCCATTTGCCGTCTGCGCATACCGCGGCATATCCCTCGCTGAACGATTTTACGCATTGCCAGCCGCTTCCGTTTATCACCGTCCGGCCGCAAGTGTCTATGTAGTGGTACCTGTCCCCGAGCCGCACTGCGGCCAGTCCTTCGTGAAAATCGAATGCCTCGTCCCACCACGGGGCGATGACCTGTCTGCCTTCCGTGTCGGCGAAACCCCACCGGCCGCCTCTTTCGAACGGGACAAGGGGCGTGTCGCACCTCTCCGGTAGGTCGAACAGTTCGCCGATACGGTCTATGCGGGGTGTGGGCGAGAGCAGCAGACGGCAGCACTGGTATGTCCTGGCGTCGCCCTCCCCGGCAAAAAGGCCGAGCGCAGTTTCGAGCATAGTCCTGTCGCCGGAGAATATCTCCTGCGGACACAGCGGGAGGTTGTCGTCGCTGTTGTCGAGAATTTCGGGCCGCAGCGCCGCCAGATGCAGGTTGGCGCTTATGAGCAGCATCGGGTAATCGTCGATATGCTTGTCGTACATCGACGAATCGCGCCCCGGATGCTGGAATGCGGGAGTCCCGATTTCGGACGTGGTGTCGAATCCGGAGCCGGGAACGAACGCCGCGTCGTAGTCTATCAGACGGGCCTCTTCGTCGGGCGTTATGATTATGTTCTCGGGTTTCAGGTCTCCGTGCGCGAACGGCTGGCGCAGCAGCTCCGCACACATCCGGTCGAAGGTCCGGGCCAGAAGCCGCAGAGCGTCACCGTCACGCCGTTTTGCCGCCTGGCGCATGAGTGTTTCGAGCGTGGCTCCCTCTATCCATTGCGAGAGTGCCACATCGTAGTAACGGCAGCGGGAGCCTGCTGCTGATACCACGCACATCTCTTTCTCGCAGTACCGGCACGGAGCAATCAGCCTGCACCGGCTCTGCGACAGGTATCCGTAGACTTTCGGCAGGTGCGGATTCCACTTGCGGAAACATCGCAGGTTCATCTCTTTTCCGCCGGAGTCTGCCGTCCGGACACGAAAAACTGCGGCGCTGTTTCCGCTCCGCAGTTCTATTTCGCCGTAAATGTCGCGCCGGACCTCTTCGATTTCGATTGTCCGGAACAGGTCCTTCGGCCTTTCGAGCGATGCCTTGTATTCGGAAATGGACGGGAAAGAGTTCATCGCCGCACGGTGTTGTCTCCGGCTCAGGAGTTCATGACGGAGTTCTGGCGATTGATACTCTCGATATGAATCGCTTCGAGAACGGTTTTCAGGAACTCGTTGCTCAGGTTCAGTTTGTCGGCCTGTGACAGCACGCGGTCCACGATGTTTCCCCACCGGTTGCTTTGGAGGATTGCCACGTCGTTGTCGCGTTTCACCTGTCCGATTTTCTCGCAGATGGCCATACGTCTGCTGAGCAGGTCGAAGACCTCGGAATCGAGCTGGTCGATTTCCTGACGGTACAGGGATAGATTCTTGATGAATTCCGGGTCGTCTGCACTGTCCTTTCGCCAGTTTATGTTGCGCACCATATGCTCCAAATCGTCGGGAACCAGCTGCTGCGAGGCATCGCTGAGCGCCTTTTCGGGGCATATGTGCGACTCTATTATGAGTCCGTCGTAGCGCAGGTCCGCCGCCGTCTGCGATATTTCCTGCAAGTAGGTGCGGCAGCCGCATATGTGAGACGGGTCGCAAATCATCATCATGTCCGGGAAGCGTCTGCGCATTTCCAGAATCATGTGCCACATGGGCGGGTTGCGGTATTTGCTGTGTCCGAAGTAGGAGAATCCGCGGTGTATCAGACCGATGTTCTCGGCCGGGATGCCTACGTTGAGGAACCTCGTCACGGCCCCGGCCCACAGTGCGATGTCGGGATTCATCGGGTTCTTTATCAGAATCTTGACGTCCGTTCCCTTGACGGCTTCGGCTATCTCCTGCACCGCGAACGGGCTTACGGTTGTGCGTGCGCCTATCCACAGTATGTCGACGCCGAATTCAAGGGCGCTCTCAACGTGTTTGAGCGATGCCACTTCGGTGGAAATGGGGAGTCCTGTCAGACGTTTTGCCTCGGCCATCCATGCCAGGCCTTTGAGTCCTACGCCCTCGAATGTTCCGGGCAGCGTGCGCGGTTTCCAGATTCCTGCGCGCAGGACGTCCACCACGCCCGTGGCGGCGAGTCTTACGCATGTGTCGAGCGTCTGCTCGCGTGTTTCGGCGCTGCATGGTCCTGAAATTATCAGCGGACGTTTTGCTCCGAGTATGAAGTTTTCCATAATATCAATCGTAAATTAGTGTTTAGTCGGGCGGAAGCGTTATTTGAGTATGCGTTTTATCGTGTTGGCCTTCTGCATGGCGGCTATGAGCCCCTCGCGGTCATCCTTTTCGAGCATCCGGCGCAGTATCTGCAACTGGTGTATGTGCTCGCGCAGAACGTCCAGGACGTTGTATTTGTTGCCCAGGAATATCGGTGCCCACGTCTGCGGCAGACTCTTTGCCAGACGCACCGTACTCTCGAATCCTCCGCCGGCCAAATCGAATATGTGCTCCTCCTCGCGCTCCTTTTCCAGTACGGTCAGTGCCAGCGCGAAAGATGTGATGTGCGATATGTGCGATACGTAGGCCGAGTGCAGGTCCTGCTCCTCGGCGCTCATGTATCTTATCGGCATGCCCAGCTCCGTGTATATCTTTTCCACCAGGGCGAGCGCGTCCGCATCGCTGCTCTCACGTTCGCATATCACCACCGTGCGGGATGTGAATGCGTCGTGGCGCGCCGCCGCAGGGCCGCTGTACTCTGTTCCCCACATTGGGTGGGTGGCGACGAAACGGCCCCTGTTCGGGTGCATGCTCACTATCTCGCAAAGCTCCTGCTTTATCGAGCCGGTATCCATTACCGTCTGCCGGGCGGAGATTTTGTTGAGTATCTTGGTGACGATAACCGGAATCGTGTCCACCGGCGTGGCGACGGCTATCAGGTCGGCGCTCTCCATTGCCTCGTCCAGACCTGTGACACGGTCCACTATCCCGAGACGTATGGCCTCCGCAGCGTTGCTTTCGGAGTTCTCCACGCCGATGATTCTGTCATACAGGCCTTTGTCCCGCAGGTTGAGCGCCAGCGAGCCGCCTATCAGTCCGAGTCCTATTATCGCCGCAGTCATTATTTTTTCAGATTGGTCTTTACCTTGTCGATGGCTTTCTGCAACAGCTGCTCGGTCACGCACAGCGAGATGCGTATGTTGCGTGTGCCCTCGCTTCCGAATATTCCGCCCGGGGTGACGAAGACGTCGCATTTTTCCAGCACCTCGTCCGAGAACTGGAAGCAGTCGCCGGCGTAGTCCTGTGGCAGAGAGGCCCAGATGAACAGACCTGCCTGGTCCTTGCGGTATGTGCAGCCGAGGGCGTCGAGAAGTTCATATCCCTTTTTCTCGCGCGAGTAGTATGTCTTGTTGAGTTCCGAGAACCACTCCTCGCCCAGGAGCAGGGCTTCGGCTGCTGCGGCCTGTACCGGATAGAACATACCAGAGTCCATGTTGCTCTTGAAGCGCAGCACATCGGTAATCCACTCTTTCTTTCCTACCAGTACGCCCACGCGCCATCCGGCCATGCTGTGGCCCTTGCTCAGGGAGTTCATCTCCATGGCGACGTCCGCGGCGCCCGGCACCGAGAGGATGCTCATACGTATGTCGTTGCGCACGAAGCTGTACGGGTTGTCGTGAACGAGAAGTATGTTGTGGCGCGAAGCGAAGTCGACGAGCTTCTCGAACAGCTCCTTCGTGGGACGGGTTCCGGTAGGCATGTTGGGGTAGTTGACCAGCATGAGTTTCACGCCGCTCAAATCCTCTTTTTCGAGCTGCTCGAAGTCGGGCAGATAGCCGTTCTCCTCTTTGAGCTTGTATTCGAGGCACACGCCGCCCGAAAGGGTCACGGCCGAGCGGTATGTCGGATATCCTGGGTTGGGGATAAGGGCCTTGTCGCCTTCGTTGAGGTATGTCATGCAGATGTGCATGATACCCTCCTTCGAGCCGATGAGCGGAAGCACCTCCGATACGGGGTCGAGCTTGATGCCGTAGTATTTTTCGTACCACGATGCGAATGCCTCGCGCAGCAGTTTGGAGCCGTTGTATGGCTGGTATACGTGTACGTCGGGGCGTGCGGCCTCACTGGCCAGACGCTCGATTACCTTGCCTGCGGGCGGAAGGTCGGGGCTGCCGATTCCCAGTGCTACGATGTCGCGGCCCTGTTCGCGCAGCTGTGCGATTTCGCGGTTCTTTTTGGAGAAGTAATACTCCTTGATGCAATCCAGTCTCCCTGCGGGAGCGATTTCGACTTTTTTCATTTTCGAGTGAGGTGTTAAACGGTTATTATCTTATTTTCCTATGTTCAGTCCGTTGCGGTAGACTCCGTAGACGTGCACCTCTTCGGCGACTCTTTGCAGTCTTTCGAGATTTATCATGTAGTCGTCCAGACAGTCGAACTCTATGTCTATGTGGAACAGATAGTGCCACGGCTCGCTGGGTATGGGATATGACTGCAACTTCGACATGTTCACTCCGTCGAGCTGCGACAGGACCCGCATGAGCGCACCCGAACGGTTGTCCGTCTTGAAGTACAGCGATGCCTTGTCCGCATCCGGTGCCATGTGGTGGTCGTGCGGTTTGAGAATCATGAACCGGGTGTAGTTGTGCTTTATGGTGTTTATCTCGGGTGCGATAATCTCCAATCCGAAGAGTTCGGCCGCCAGGGTGCTCGCTATGGCCGCCGAGCCGTGCAGCCTGTTTTCGGCGATTATCTTGGCGCTCAGAGCCGTGTCCTCGCTCTCCACGAGTTTCCACGCAGGGTGCGAGTCCAGAAAGTCGACGCATTGCAGCAGCGCCATCGGATGCGACTGCACCTCGGTAATGTCTTCTATCCCGGTTCCGGGCAGCGCCATGAGATTCTGCTGTATGGGCAGGTACATCTCGCCCGCCACTTGCAGATTGGCATCCTGCAAGATGCTGTAATTGGCGATTATGGACCCGGCTATCGAGTTCTCGATAGCCATCACTCCCGCATCCGCGCGGCCGCTTTTGACGCTTGCGGCCACCTCTCGGAACGTGGCGCACGGAATCGTGGTTATGTCACGTCCGAAATATTTGTATGCCACTATCTGGTGGAAGCTGCCTTCGTATCCCTGTATCGCAATGTTCTTCATATCTCCGGATTAAAAAAAATCCCAACCTTTCTTCAAGGTCGGGATTCAATTTTATTTCAGCGTATATATTTCGTTTTCATTCAACAAACCGAATCCCGACCGTTCTCACGGTAAAAATAAAACCAATTATAATAAAACGGCGAATACATAAGTGTTCCTTGTTCGGTTTACAGTTTCGTTGCCGCAAATATACTAACAAAATTCCGAATCCCGACGGTTTGTCTAATTTTTTGCAAAAAAAGTGATTTTTGGGTTTTTATACAGCCCGCGCGCGGGTGTCCGCTGATGCCGGTGCCGCATCCGGACGGCGGGCCTGCGCAAAAAGAGCGATAAAATTTGTTTTTGCGCCCCGCTTGATAGTATCTTTGTCACAGTACAGTAATTTTTTTTGCAATGAAAGAGGAATACAAACCGTTTGCGCAGGCTCTTATCGAGCTTGCGGTGAAGGAGGATATAGGCGACGGCGACCATACGTCGCTGGCATGCATTCCGGCCGACGAGCGCGGACGCATGAAGCTGTTGTGCAAGCAGGAAGGCATTCTGGCCGGAGTGGAGATTGCCGAGATGGTGCTCCGACGCATAGACGGCGACATCGTTTTCGAGAAGGTGCTGTCGGACGGAGCCGCAATAAAGCCGGGCGACGTAGCGTTTTATGTGGAGGGCCGCGTCCGCTCGCTTTTGCAGGCGGAGCGTCTGCTGCTCAACATCATGCAGCGCATGAGCGGCGTGGCGACGCAGACCGCCCGTTATGTGAAGCTGCTCGAAGGCACCGGCACGCGTGTTCTCGATACGCGCAAGACCACGCCCGGTATGCGCGTGCTCGACAAGATGGCTGTCAAGATAGGCGGCGGCGAGAATCACCGCATAGGCCTGTTCGACATGATTCTGCTCAAAGACAACCATATAGATTTCGCCGGCGGAATCACGGCCGCCGTCACGCGTGTCAGGGAGTATCTCGCCTCCACCGGCCGGCAGCTTCCCATCGAGGTCGAGGTGCGTTCTTTCGAGGATATCGACGAAGTGATGCGTCTGGACGGCAT
>CAYXGF010000008.1:0-2252 GCA_964464465.1 uncultured Alistipes sp.
TTCGAACCCGCGACCCTCAGCTTGGGAAGCTGATGCTCTACCAACTGAGCTATTTCCGCCTGAATGCGATTGCAAATATATGCAACTTTATCGAATAAAAAGCATCGGAGGGTGGAAAATCGCGTAATCATTTTATTATTCGGTGTTGAATATTGGGCTTGAACATCCTATATTGAATAATATTTAACAAAATGAATATTCTGGATATTATCCTTATATATTTGCATCGGTTAAATTTGATAAATATATGGAAAAAATAGCGAAAAAACTGACCGATTTGGTCGGTAATACACCGTTGCTGGAATTGTCATCTCTTGTGAATGGTGCGCAGGGGACGCGAATTGCGGCCAAACTGGAATATTTCAATCCGGCTGGAAGCGTGAAAGACAGAGTGGCGCTGGCCATGATTGAGGATGCTGAAAAACGCGGCGTTCTTGAAAAAGGGGCGACTATAATCGAGCCTACGAGCGGCAATACCGGTGTGGGTCTGGCATTTGTGGCGGCTATAAAAGGCTATCACCTTATATTGACGATGCCGGAGACGATGAGTATGGAACGGCGCAAACTGCTGCAAGCTCTCGGCGCTGAAATCGTTCTTACACCCGGAGCATCGGGTATGAAAGGAGCAATCGAGAAGGCCGGACAGCTTAGAGATGCAATTTCCGGTTCCATAATATTGCAGCAATTCGAAAATACTGCGAACCCGGCCGTACACAAGTCAACTACTGCCGAAGAGATTTGGCACGATACGGACGGCAAGATAGATATTTTCGTGGCAGGAGTCGGCAGCGGCGGCACCATAAGCGGGGTAGGAGCACGGCTCAAAGAACTGAATCCCGAGATAAAAGTAGTCGCAGTGGAGCCCGCCTCCTCTTCCGTGTTGTCGGGGTGTGCGCCGGGTGCGCACAAGATACAGGGTATCGGTGCGGGATTCGTTCCGAAAATATTCAACAGAAATGTAGTTGATGAGATATTGCCCGTTGCAGACGCCGATGCGATACGCACGAGCCGGGAGCTGGCATGTCGCGAGGGGCTTCTTGTAGGCATATCTTCCGGCGCGGCCGCATTCGCCGCATCGCAGTTGGCCGCACGAGAGGAGAACAAAGGCAAACTTATCGTGGCTCTGCTGCCGGATTCGGGCGAACGGTATCTGTCTACCGTGCTGTATTCTTCCGAGGAATTACGATAAGGGAGTAAAGCGTTTCATGTATTACGGTCGCCATAAAAAAGACTGCAAGTTTTCACTTGCAGTCTTTTATTTTTGTAATTGCTGTGCGTTCTTATCCGAAAATCCCGTTCAGCACTTTTGCAAGACGGTATCCGGCTTTGAGAATCTGCCTCTCCGCAACCGGCGACATCTCGTTTATGAAGTCATTGCCATAGCTGCCTCCACGCGGCACGGAGTCGTATATCTGCCTTGCAACCGATGCCGTGTCATGAAACCAATCGCGTACATTACCTTCGAATATGGCCTTTTTCTCCCGTTTGCCGCATCTGTCCAACTGGTGCTGCCACTCCATGTAGTGCCATTTGTGGCGGCGTTCGATGATTTGCGAGTCCCAGACGGCGTGATACGGATATACTTTACCGGACAACTCGATGTCGTATTTCCCTTTTATATCGGGCAGCTTGGCATGCACCGGACAGTGCATGTCGCCTATCATGTGGACAATCTGCCGCACGGAGACGGCAAGCGTCGAGTCGTCGAGCGATTTCCAGTTTTCGAGTTTGGCAAGAACGGTTTCGAGACCGTATATGACATTGCCGTTCGGCGAGAGCAGTGAATCCTCATAACGGAGCCGTTCGTTTACAGGTCCCGTGTGCCAGTAGGTCGTGTGCTCATATGCCGGCGTGGTGCGGATTTCATCCATCCACGATGCGTAATATACAATCGAGCGCCCGTCCAGAATCTTGTCGATACGTTTCTGCGCCTTCGGAGTGAGATTGCATTCCGCAATGTACGCAACCGCATCATGTCCCATCTTTCCCCAGCCGGATGCACTTTCGGAGCACAGCAGACACAATAAGGCTGGAATAAAAAGAAACCGTCTCATAATTACTTGTTCATCGAAATCAGAAGCTCCTCGTTGTTGCGGGTATTCTCCATGTGCTTCTTTATCTCCTCCATGGCCTCTACGGATGTCATATCTGAGAGGAAACGCCTCAGTACCCAGGTCTTTTGCAGCACCTCCTTGTTAAGAAGCAGGTCCTCGCGGCGGGTGCCCGATGCTATGACGTCCACAGCCGGATAT
>CAYXGF010000008.1:2262-42707 GCA_964464465.1 uncultured Alistipes sp.
GCTTGTTGGCCAGCTTGCGGTCGAGCTGCAGCTCCATATTGCCGGTACCCTTGAACTCCTCGAAAATCACTTCATCCATCTTCGAGCCGGTGTCTATAAGTGCCGTGGCGATAATCGTCAGTGAACCGCGCTCCTCCGTATTGCGGGCCGCTCCGAAGAAACGTTTCGGCTTGTGCAGCGCGTTGGCGTCCACACCTCCCGACAGTACTTTGCCGGATGCGGGCTGCACAGTGTTGTAGGCGCGCGCAAGTCGGGTTATCGAGTCGAGGAATATCACGACGTCATGTCCGCATTCGACCATGCGCTTGGCCTTGTCCAGGACCATTTCGGCTACCTTGACATGACGCGACGCCTGTTCGTCGAATGTGGATGCTATCACTTCGGCCTTGACGTTGCGGGCCATTTCGGTGACCTCCTCGGGGCGCTCGTCGATGAGCAGCACTATCATGTAAACCTCCGGGTGGTTGTCGGCTATGGCATTGGCTATATTTTGCAGGAGAACGGTTTTTCCTGTCTTCGGCTGTGCGACTATCAGGCCTCGTTGTCCTTTGCCGATAGGCGAGAACAAATCCACAACGCGCGTGGAGAGATTGTTGTGCCCGTTGCCTGTCAGACAGAATTTCTCGCTGGGGAATAGCGGCGTCATGTATTCGAACTGCACACGGTCGCGTATGGCATCGGGCGTGAGACCGTTTACGAGATTGACTTTCACCAGCGGAAAATACTTCTCTCCCTCTTTCGGCGGCCGTATGGTTCCCTGAACCGTATCCCCGGGTTTGAGTCCGAAAAGTTTTATCTGCGAAGGCGAGACATAAATGTCGTCCGGGGAGTTCAGATAGTTGTAATCGGCCGAACGCAGGAATCCGTATCCGTCGGGCATTATCTCCAACACGCCCTCGCCGTCCACCTCACCGAGAAAGTCTTCCGTCTCGTGCTCTGCCTTCATATAGCCCTGTTTCTTTGCCTGCGGCTGTTGCTCTTCCGGCTGCACGGCAGTGCTCTGCTGGGCTGGTTTGGATTTGCGGTTGCGCTTCTTGCCTGTTGCGGCCGCCTGTTCCGGTGCCGGATTGGGCGTTTCCTCCGTGACCTTCTGTTCGGATTCGATGCCAGACTCCGGAGTGGCTGTTTCCGTCTGTGGTGCCGGTGCTTCGATGATCTGTGTGTCATCTTTTACAGCCGAGACCTTTTCGTAAGCTACCTTGGGTCTGCGTCCTCTTCTTTTGGGCTGCGGCTCCTGCTGGGCCTGCTGAGAGTCACTTTGCAATGATGATACTTCGATGATTTTCGCGGCAAGGTCCTTTTTGTTGAGCTGTCCTCTGATGCCCAGCGTCTTGCCAATTTCGCGCAACTCGGACAAAGATTTACCTTCAAGCGCTGTGATATCCTGCATAAAAATATATTTTTCGTGTGAATGTACCGCCGGTCGGCGGCTCGTTGGATTTATCGGGAGACAAAGATACTATTTACTTTGTTAATATCAAAAATTTTATGCGAGCATGTCCAAAACGCGCTGCAAGTCCTCCGGAGTGTCTATGGCTACCGATTCGGAGTCGGTTATTCCGACCCGGATGCCGTATCCGTTCTCAATCCAGCGCAGCTGTTCGAGCGATTCCGCTACTTCGAGCTGACTCTGCGGCAGAGACGTTATGCGTGCAAGTACATCGCTGCGATATGCGTACAGTCCGATATGCTTGTAATACACATGCGATTTTTGCCATTGCTCCGTCTGAACGCCTCTCAAATACGGGATGACCGAACGGCTGAAATAAATGGCATTCCCGTTTGCAGACAAAACCACTTTCGGGGAATTCGGATTGAAAATATCCTCGCCCTCGCCGAACGGTTTTACAAGCGTGGCTATTTGCGTAGTTGTGTCGTCGAACAGCGATTTTATCGTTTTCAGCTGAGTCGACGATATGAACGGCTCGTCGCCCTGGACATTGACAACAACATCAAAATCGATGCCCGACTGCCTCTGTGCTTCGAGCAGAGCCTCGGCGCAGCGGTCCGTGCCGCTTCTGTGCTTCGGAGAAGTCATCGCCACACGGCCTCCGAAACTTTTTACCTCCTGCTCGATTCTGCTGTCGTCCGTGGCTACCCAGCAGTATTCGAAAACCTCGCTGGTCCGTTCGTATACGCGTCTTATCATCGTTTTACCTTTTATATCGGCAAGCGGCTTGCCCGGGAAACGCGATGAGGAGTAGCGGGCGGGAATTATGGCTATGAATTTCATATTGCTTTTGATTTAGATATACAAAAATAAGGAAAGATTCTTCAATTTTCATAATTTTGCACTCAATGACCGCAGATAAATACATATACGTTTTTTCGGAACTCGGCCGGCGGCTGCGCAATGCGGTGTCGGGACCGGAGTTCGGATATAATGCAGCTGAGGCCATCGCCGGGAACGGATGGTTTACGAGAGCCGACATAGAGTTTCAGATAGAATCGATTTGCACTCAAATGCTTGATGAAGATAGGCTGAATCAATGGTATCGGTCGTATTATCCGGCTCCGGCGCACGATTCGAAACGAGTGCTCATAATCATGGCTGGAAATATACCGCTGGTAGGTTTCTTCGATTTGATGTGCACTCTGATGAGCGGTCATGCGGCAATAATAAAGCCTTCGAGCAAAGATAGAGTTCTTGTCGAATATATTGTTGATATACTGAAAAGTATAGATACGGATATTCCTGTAAGTTTCTATACCGGACATGAAGAAGTCGACGCTCTCGTGGCTATGGGCGGCGATAATGCCGTGCGTATTTTCAGAGAACGTTTCAATGGAATTCCCGTATTGCTGAGGGACAGCCGTTTTTCAGTGGCCGTTGTCGACGGAAACGAGACACCCGAAGAACTTTCCGGATTATCCGACGATATTACGTCTTATTGCGGGCTCGGCTGCCGGAATGTGGGCCTGCTTTTCGTGCCGACCGGATATGACTTGCAAATAATCTGTCGGAAAATAAGTTGCACGAAACATGTAAACAATAAAATCAATAATAACTATCGCCAGCGAAAGGCACTTCTTACGATGACGGGAGTGACTTTTGCTGACTGCGGCAACAGAATACTGGTGGAATGCTCCGATTTCCCGCAGGCCATCAGCCAGATAAACTATATATATTACAATTCGAAGGATGAAATTGCGGAGTGGCTTGTCGGCAATGACTCCGACATACAGTGCGTCGTAGGTCATTTCGAGCATCCTCGGGCCGTCGGATTCGGGCTCAGCCAGCGTCCGGAGCTGACCGACTATCCTGACGGAAATGACACTATGAAATTTCTTTTATCTGTATAACACGTATTTGGAATAATTATATAATCTTATACTCTCGCATTATGTCGATGATTTTCAAATTCAGAATGCTTAGCGATGAAAACGACGGCTTTCTTCGTGAATATGAAGTGCCGTACGATATGAATCTGCTTGATTTCAATAATTTTATATGCGGTGATTTGAAGTACGATTCCTCTGCCATGTCATCGTTCTTCACCTCCGATGCCGGCTGGAACAAACTGGATGAATTTACGCTTATGGACATGTGTATGGATGAAGAGTCCGGAACGCGCCAGATGTCTTCCGTTTCACTGGGGCAGATAATCCACCACAACAGGGACCGGTTGATTTATGTTTTCGATATGTTCGGAGACAGAGCATATTACCTCGAATTAACAGAAGCAAAGAAACAAGAGGACGGAATGCAGTATCCGCGCATCGCCGCAAGCAAGGCGGAGCCGTCCGACCAGTTCGACGCATCGGCCGAAAACAATGTTCACGGCTCCATCTTCGACGAGGTTATGGAGGAGTTCGATGATTTCGGCGGGTTCGGTTCCGATGACGATTATTCCGACGATGAATATTAATCGTCATCTGGTTGTCGTTGTCGGTCCTACCGGTTCCGGAAAGACCGATTTGGGTGTATCTCTGGCGGAACACTACGGTACGGAGATAATATCCACCGATTCGAGACAGATTTATCGCGGAATGGCAATCGGCTCAGCTCAGCCGTCGCCGGAGCAGATGTATCGTGTTAAACATCATTTTATTGCATGTGTCGATATTGACAAACGCTACAACTGTGCGATGTTCGAGACGCAGGCATTGCAGAGGCTCGATGAGCTGTTTGCCGGGCACGATACGGTGATTGCCGTCGGCGGGGCAGGGTTGTATGTCGATGCGTTATGCGAGGGGCTGGATGATTTGCCGGATGCGGATATGGCTCTGCGTGAGAAGTTGCAAGCCGACTTGCATGACAATGGACTTGAATGCCTCGTAGAGCGGTTACGGATTCTGGACCCGGAATATTATGAAAATGTGGACCGCCGGAATCCCGCCAGAATATTGCGAGCACTTGAAGTATGTATTCAGGCGTCGCGTCCGTACTCGGAACTGCGGCGCAGGCAGACCGCGCAACGGGATTTCAACATCATAAAAATAGGGGTGCAGCGCCCTCGGGAACTGCTGTATAGCAGAATCGACCGCCGTGTTGACATCATGATAGAACAGGGATTGGTGGACGAAGCCCGCGCCCTGTATCCGTTCCGCAATCTCAAATCGTTGCAGACGGTAGGTTATAAGGAACTTTTCGAATATTTCGACGGAACCATATCTTTCGAGCAGGCTGTCGAACTTGTCAAACGCAACTCGCGACGATATGCCAAACGCCAGATGACATGGTTCAGCCGAGATGAAAAGATACAGTGGTTTGCGCCTGAGAATATCAGTGAGATAATTTCATGGATAGACTTACAAAAAATCAACCATGTGCAAATGAAATAGATGAGAATATGATATAATTTTTTTGTTTATATTAATATCTCGGGGCTATTTATATGAAAACGCCGGCAATTATTGCCGGCGTTTTTGCAATGAGCTATTTCAGATTATAAACTATCAATACAGGATTACCGTCCATAGGGATGTTCTCGATTTCCGAACGCAAATCCGTCGCCACTGATTCTGCTTCTTCGATATAATCGTGCAACTTGTATGGTGCGACGACACCTATCAACTGGTTGGATGTATTGGAAACGATATTGAAAAACGGCAATCGGATTATCTCTCCGTCTTCGTCATCGGCAGAAATGCACGCTATGCTGTTCGCAGATTTGTCGATGTAGAAATAATCATTTGAAAAGAAGCTGAGTATCACGCAGTTTTCCATGTCGAAGATACTTGTGAATCCCTGGAAGTAATCCATCAGATCCATATAGGTCATTATCGAAAATTCGTTTTTGTCGGCCAATATCCCGTCGTCGGCTACTTTGTTTTGAGTCTCGATAATATATGCAGTCTCCAAATGGTTGGAATCTGTCAGTCTGTATATGATATTGTCGAACGGACGAATCATCAATATCCCGTTCTTGCTCCTGGCCATCGGGTGAGTCCCGATATAGTTTCCGGAAGAATGACTATGCAAAGGAGTAGACAGGACCTTTTGCTTCTCGCCCGAGGCATTCAGCAGAGTGTAGATGTCGTTGTCTTCTCCGAACAGCAGGTTGTTTAGCAGGATACTGCCGTCGGCAAGAAGCTCAACGCGGTGTGTATTGCCAAGAATATCCGGATTGCATCTGCTGCTGTCTATAAATTTGCCGTCAAGTTGAAATGTCATTATTTTATTCAGGGCGCCGTCGAATATCAGGACCTTATCGCCGTCTAAGGCAAATGTATTCAACCTCATATACTCATTGGCGGCACGTCCTTTCCCTGAAATAGTATTCCGGAATTTGCCATTTCTGTCGAAACATACCACTCCGCAACGCTCGTCTTGCAGAATGATTAGAGAATCGGTCAGCTCAACTTTCTGGATATTGAACAACATTGACTGAGGGGTAAGTTCGAGTTCAATCAACTCGGTTTTGTCTACGAAGTCGGCCGACGTGGACTTCGTGTCGTATCCGTCGATGAGAATTCCGTCATGCAGATTTTCATGCCGCGAAGAACATCCGGAAAAACAGACGCAAATTAAGCCGCACAATATAATCCGGCATATTTCATACTTGTTCATATTTGTAAATATTTAAGCCAATTTAGTATCTCCTGTATACATTCCTTGTTTTTTGCAGCAATTAGTTGGAGCACTTTGGCACTGATAACGTGCCCATGGTATTGAATATTTTTTCCCTTTTTCGTAAGAACCTTCGAGGGTAATTCCAAAACAACTGATTTTACCGGCAATTTTACATGTCGCCGTTTCGAATCCGCATTCCATACATATCGAAGCCATGTTCCAATTTCCTCCATCACCTAAACAATCACTACGTGTAAAATCGTCATCTTCACTGCGCATTAATATTTCCAAATTGCACTTAGCAATTTCAGACATAGGGTGTAACCGATTTTGGATTTCCGAGTAGATTGTAAATGCAAAAATTGCAGCAATCGAAATTCCACAAACTGTGATAGTAATTCTTTTAGTTCTCATAATATAATATATATTTATAGTTTGGTTTTTACAAAAATAAATATCGCAAATAAGAAATGCAATATTTATTATAAAAAATGAGGTAAACTTGTGTTAGGTTGCTGGACTACATTTCGAACTCCATGCGGACAATCACGGGATTGCGAAAATCGGAATCGTATTCAGTATTGAAAATCCCGGTTCGCAGATTTTTAGGAATTGCAGCTGGCGGGATAATGCCGGTAATAATATTGCCGTCTACGCATAGCGAAGAGTTGTTTAACACCGTCGTTAATACGCCATTCACATCTTCGGAGTCGAGTCCGTATCTTATCCCGACAATACCGGTGTGCAGCTTTTTCGATGTTTTGTCATAAATCGACAGATACGGCAATCTCCGGTAATTCACGCCGACACCGACATAGTTCGCGGTCTCCCAGTATTGGCCATTGAAGTAGGCGTACGAGTCGGCGTATTTAGCTCTAAACACTGTGAAGTCGCCATTGCACACTTTCTCGAAATCCGCTGGCAATGGCAATGGCTTAATGTTGAACCCGTATTTCAAATAAATTCCTCCGCCGTCTATCGCAAAAACACCCGGACGAAATGGCTTGGCGTAAATTATATTTCCGTTAAATGTGTGCAGGTCATATTCATTGGAGAAATTTATGGTATATTTGTTATGATAATATCTGGCCTCTACATTGTTGTCTTGTGACAATTCGAGTATTTCGAAATTGTCAATATCCTTGATGGTCCGATTGTCTCCGGTTACGGCATATATGCCTTCGCAGCAGGGAGATTCCTCTATTTCATAGATTTTATACGGCAAAATACGATTGCCAATGTATGCTCCATCCGGATTGTAGCAGTTGAGTTTGTGCGTAAACATATCATAGACGACAATGGTGCTGTCTGTGACATAAAAATCAGTCGGTTCGATGTACTCCCCAGGGCCGCGACCTGTCTTGCTTACCGGCATTAAAAACCGGCCGTTTTCGTCGAATACAAATATCTGTTTCCTTTGTCGTCGGTCCAGAATATAGTATCGGTTGTTGGCATACTGGACTTTGTTAATCTCGCCGATGATGCAATCGTCGGCGGTTTCCAATGGAATGAATCGGTAGCTCTTAACCATAGGCATGATTTCCAGAAAATTGTCACCGGAGACATCGATGCCGAGCATCTCTGTTTTATCTGTTTCGTACTCTTCGGGAGTGCTGGATTTCCAGCATCCGCACAAGCAAAAAGCAATCAAAATTATGCACAAACGCCTCATGAATATTATAAATTAATCTACCTGCATTCGTTTATAGAACAAAAATTCCAGCCGTCGTAACAATATGATTTCTGTCCTGTATGTGGCTCTACAATGGTATACGTAGCTCCGCTGGACTCCAACTCCGTTAATAATGCAGCGTCGTATGCATAAGTGCCAGCAGAAATAGATGATGTGCCGCAAGTAACGATGATTTGCCCCCCCCAATAGGGCAATAAACCCAATGTTTTTTCCATAACAACCCACTTCCACCGTCAATATCACCTGATGCTAACGCCGACAAATTCTTTTTGGTAAGATTAGATATTGTGTGCTGTCGATTCTGGATTTCAGTATAGACTGCAAGTAAAGTGCATGTTATAGCGACTGCTCCACAAATAGCCAAAATAAATTGTTTTGTTCTCATAACTCTTTTTTTTTTGATTGTTTTTTGCAAAAATACATTTTTTAAATAAAAAAAACAATAATTTTGTAAAGGAGCTAATCTTTTAGACGATATGAAGATAAATATATTGGCAGGCGTACTGGTTTTTTTCGTGCTCGGCGTAATCGGATGCGCTCCGAGCCGTCTTGAACAGGCGCTTGTATACAGTGGCGAAAATAGGGGAGAATTGGAAAAGGTTCTGGCTCATTACTCCGAAGATGAAAAAGATTCGCTCAAACTTCGGGCTGCGAGGTTTCTGATTGAAAATATGCCGGGACATTATGGAATGTACGGGCCGGCGATGGATGACTACAAACGATTCATCGATTCGGCGGCTGCGGATTACAATTACACAATGCGCCGTGCCTTGTACTGCACTGCATATAAGATACCGGAGTTGATGGCGCGTTTGGAGCCCATAGAGGATATACATATTGTAACGGCGGATTATCTGATACGCAATATTGACCGGTCATTTGAGATTTGGCAATATTATCCGTGGTGTGCGGACGTCGGTTTTGATGACTTTTGTAATTTTATACTGCCTTACAGGGTGATGAACGAGCCGTTGGACGAGTGGAAGCAACAGCCCATGCTTACGGATGAGATGACCGAATTCTACAAATATTACACGACAGCGCATGACTTGAAGACGTTGTACGAAGATTTATTTCGACGTTATTACTCGATGGCGCCTTTAAGCCGGACGGGAATTGTGCTGCCTGACGGTCGGCCGCTTCCGAAGGACTGCATCGAAACGGTCATTGCCGAGGTCGCAGCCTATCGGACTGTCGGCATGCCTGCGGCCGCGGATTTGTTCGTCCAGATATTGCACGGAGACGGATGTCATTACATGCCTGTGGTACTTGACGGCAAATACAACCACATTCCGCAGCGAGGTTCGGAGATGCAGCGCGCAACGAAATTCTTGCGTTACACCTATGCGGTCAATCCTGTTCCGAAGGAGAATTGCATCGATGCCCCGTATCTTAACAACACGCATTTGATGGATGTGACGGATATGTATATGAACAACGTCGATACCGAGATAGGAATCCCGCGCAGATACCGGAGGCATACTAAGACGGCGTATGTCGCTTCATTCAATTCAAGGCGCTGGGAGCCGAGCTGGTGGGCCGACATCAAAGGTCCGAAAGCGAAATTTACGAATCTCGTAATGCACAATATGTATCTTCCCGTTGTATATATCGCTAACAGGCAGGTTGCCGTCGGATATCCGTTCTATTTGTCCGGCAGCAAAAAAATATCTTTTGTACCTGACAAGGATTCGCTTATATCGATGTCGCTGACGCGCAAGTGTTCCGCAAACTTCACACGCAAACATTTCTGGCAGCAGGGCATACAGAATTCATACATACAGGCCGCCGACAATCCCCGTTTCGATAATGCCGTTACCGTCGGCAGGATAACATACAACCCATTTATGACTCCGTATGTGATAGATGTTGAGACGACAGAGGCATATCGTTATTGGAGGTACGTCACGCTGCACATAAACGGTTATGTCGGCGAACTCGACATCTGCGATTCGCGCGGTGATACAATATCTCCGGCAAACTACTCGCATCCCAACGAGCGGGAGGAGGTGCAGCGCATGTATGATGACGATCCGCTGACGTTTTACTACTTTCATAAAGGAAACTGCGAGTTCGACTTCCATGAACCGGTACGGCTGTCATCATTCAGATTTTCCCCTCGTATGGACGGCAACGATGTCCGTCCGGGACTCCGTTACGAGCTGTATTATTGGGATTCAGACGGATGGGTGTTGTCGGACAGCGTTGTGGCCACGGATAATGTTTTACGCTTCGATAATGTTCCGTCCAATGCGGTCTACTGGCTGCACTGCACGTCGGAGGGGCGCGAAGAGCGTATATTCACATACGACCGTAATGGCGTGCGCTTCTGGTAGCGCATTTTGCCGGCTCGTTATACGAGTATAATTTCAAGGATGATACGCTTTACAGCGTACGGTCCTAATGACCGGGAAAGCGTTTTCTGCGAGTTGTCTTCCGATGCCGATGAACATTTACTTGTGACTTGCTTATAAATATATGCAGTCAATAACCTTAAAGAGGGTGGATTGATACATGTGCATATGCTCATTGTCTTTTAACTCTATGTATTGAATCATTCGATTCGTTTCCATATGCGGTTGCGACGGAGGCGTCCGGTCGAGCGGTCGACAGAGTAGACGATGCGGTCCGTGACCCCGATTATGAACTCTTCGGGAACAAATCCCCAATGACGGCTGTCGAGTGAGTTTACGGCATTGTCTCCGCCGACGAAATAGTAATTTTGCTTAAAAGTATACTCTTCCAACGGTTCATCGCCCAGCATCAGTATACCATTGCTTGCAGTGAGCGTCTCTCCTGTTTCGTATTCTATCACAAGTTTGTACGGTTTGTAGTTATACGGTGTCAGATGTCTTGCGGCACCGGCTTTTGGAGTGTATAAAGGTCCGAGGTTCTTGGCATTCCAATTATAGCTTTTGTCGGCCGGTGCGACATTGAATACGGCAACCAGCGAATCCGGACACAGACGCAATTCCTCCTGTTTGTACTCTATTCCGAGGGCGTTCGGGAAATTGCTGTTGCGATAGTGACCGTCGATAACCGTTATCGAGTCGCCAGGCGTACCGATACAGCGCTTGCAATATACATAATTGATTTTAAACTCTATCTTATTGCGGTCATACCCGCGAGGATAATTGAATACCAATACGTCATTGGGCCGTATTTGCCGTATTCCGGGCATTCGCCAGGACTTCAAAGGCTGGCCCTCATCGAAATTATAGTTAGTGTATATCCGTCCTCCGAAAATCAATTTGTTCACGAGAATTTCATCTCCTACCATAATGGTTGGAGTCATGGATTCGGATGGAGCCACAAACCAGTCAGTGACAAAAATCCGCACACCGGCATACAAAGCAACGCTTCCCCAGAATGCCAAACACATCCATAGCAAGACCCTGACAATTTTTTCTGCCAATTGCACTATTTTAACCGTCCTGCGTCCAAGCATACTCTATTTACAGATATTATCCAATGAATCACAAATATGTTTTATTTCCGTTTGCAGCTCTCTTGTAGCAGGAGAGGCAACCTTTGGTGTCTGGACTGAAAATATGCGCCCCATTTCCATGGCCTGTTCAATCCAGCCGCATTCCGCATACAATTTGGTTAACAAATATAGCGGATAAATTCGATTGGGCAATCTGTTGTAGGCATGTTTATAGCACTTTTCCGCATTGTCATACTCTCCCAATGCCATGTAATTCTTGCCTATCACATTATAGAACATGGGGTCGGCACTGAACGAGGCACCTTGTCGAAGAATGTCGTTGCTCTTTGCATAATGACCTTTTTTGTGAAGCGCATATCCGTATTCATACAGATATTGCGGGTTGCGGTCAAGGTCGTCCATAAACTTTGGGTAATCCTCCAACACGTATTCATAATACTCCATGGAGAACCAGCGATGAGCGTTTTCCCAATCTTGAAAAGTTTTTAGCGTTTTCCTGTTGCTGTTATGTGTAACTCCGATAATGGCACAACATGCAATCAGCATTGTACCAGCTATGATTTTTGAAGACATATGCGGCTTTGTATTTCCCGGCTCTGAAAATCCGCAAAACACAGCGGCGAATATCTGAAAAGGAATAAGATTTAACGGGTACGAGAACAATGAAAACAGTAACAATGCAAATAGTCCTGCTTTAAGCGGATTATTTCTGTCAACACCTTTTAAGGAGAGTGCAAACAGACTTGTCAATAACGTTATACCGAGTATTCCGGTTTCCACACCCGCCTGCAACAGGTCGTTGAATCCGTATTCGGGGCAGCCTGCCACATATGCTCTCAGCGATGTCGTGCCGTTATTTGCGAAATATTCAGCCTGTGTCTGTCCGAATGCTCCTGCAAAATGGCCGAGTCCGACTCCTTTCGGATTCTCAATTATGGCCCTGAGAGAAATATCCCAGATATGCAGTCGACCGACAGCCGAGTCACGCTTAATCCAAAATAGCATTGCGATAAAAACTATCGCCGACAGTGCAATTGAACAGACAGTCACCCTACGGAACCGGCCGCCTTGTACAAGTCGCATCAAGTCCGTCCGGTAACGTCGATTGGACATGCACAGCAATACTGCATACCCGCCCACCGCAACCATGGCGGCACGACTCAGTGTCGCCGGCAGCATAACGCCGCACAGCAATACGCATGCTGCGGCTGTAATAAATATTACAGAGCCGACAGAATTCTCTATGGTTTTGAATTTTGGGAACGGTTGGCCTGCTAAATATCCGGCACAGGTGCATAATGCCAAGGCGAGAAAACCGCCGTATGGTCCGGGGTTGAAAAATGTTCCTGTTAGCGCGAACAGAGAGTGATTGGAGTGCGTCAGTCCAACTATTTGTCCGAGTCCGTACAGTGCCTGATAGATGCCTGACGCCCCGACAAGCAGCACGACAGTCATCTGAAACTTTTTAGCCGATACGGAGCTCAATACGCGCGCGGTCATGTATAATGCTGTCAGGGCGGCTGTTTTGCTGATAACTGCGGTATCGCCGTCCGCCATGACGCATAAATATGGCATTAGGATAAAGACCAGCGCATCTTTAATCCCTATTCTGATTTTGCTGCGGGCGATTCCGAGCAGCGCTATGATGCCGGAGACGATTGCGGTGCGGTTTAACGCCAGATCAACCGCACTGAACGATGCAGTGGTCGGCTGTATTAATATCCACGAGAGAGTAGTGCAAAATAATACTGCAAGCAACGTGTCGTATGCCGAATGGATTCTGCTGCGCATTTTTTTCTACTTCAATGGAATTCGATAAATAAAAAGCAGTCATGCGCCGGCTTCCGCTCTTGTCAAAAGAGAGCATGACTTTCGTAAAGCTAACACATTTGTTGCAGAAATCCAAAAATAAAAACAGATTAATCAACGGTTCCCTGAATGGACAACTCGATAGGGCGGGAGCCGGCCGAGGTGTACAACAATATCTTTTTGAAGAAAGCCCCGTCGCTATCGGCCTCGAACGATACCGTCACCCAGGAAGAAGAGTCAGCCGGAATCGGTGCTGAATCGAATTTGACTTTTGTGCAGGAGCAGCCGGTAATTGCTTTGATTATTACGACCGGCTGCGGAGTCGTGTTGCGGAACTGAAATACGGTGTCGATAACCTCGCCACGGCAGACATGTCCGAAATCCATTTCCCGCACACGGAAACTCAGCCCTTGTGTGTCGTTGCCCAATTCTTGTGAAGATATATCAACTGTTTCGGTCAAAAGTTGCAGATTGATTTTGCGCAGCCGTCTGTCGGCGGTATTGCACGAAACAAACAGCAGCAATCCTGTAAGCAATGTAAAGAATCTTGTCATTCGCGTATGGTGGCTTTGTACAAATTCCACATTTGCTGATTGTAGACAGGGTCGCCCGCCAGCATTACATTATGACTGGGGTCGAGCAGGAATGTGTGGAGTCTCTTGTCGGCTGGAATACATTCGTTTGCCCGTGCGAAATCGCCGCTTTCGTCCACCCACACATCCGTTTCGAAAAACTCCGTACGCAAAGCCGATTGAAGTTCCGGCAGCCTCGTCTTGCCGGGGGAAAACACGACCACCAGATTGCAGCTGTCTTGACTGTATTCCACAATCTCCCGCCATTCGTACATGCGTCCGATTCTGCAGGACGAACATTGGGTGGAATCGAAATACATGACCAATGTATAAAGTGTCGGGTCGAGTGCCGGTCTTCCGATTGCGGGTTCGGCATTTTGAGAGTATTTGACCATAGTCGGGAAAGTGACTTCCTCATCCAGGAAGTCCAACAATTGTTGTTGCAGCATATCGCCTTTGCAGCTACACAAAAGCGCACCCAGAACAATTATCCCCAATGCGAAATATCGCTCAATTTTTTGTACCATATTCTCAGAATTTTCGTATGTGGTAAAATACTGCAATCGACTTACCCTCTGGATAAACATTGCCCAATCTGCCGATTTTATTTAAGATGCCATATTTGCAACAGCGGATTTGCATCCGTCGGATCGTAATCACGGCAAACTTCGTTTAATCTGGGAGCGTAGGTCTCTGACATAGCCACCTCCTGATATATCGGAATCACCAGAGCGTTGTCAATATTGGATGGGATAACCGCGATTCTGTCCGAATATTCTGCTCTTGCCACGGACGGGAAACAGAATGTTTTGTTATTCAACTCCCAATCAAACCTATTGCCTACCGCCAATAGATTATTTTTTTTCGGAGAGTATACAGTGTAATACACCTTGGATAATTTATCGCTGCTCCATTCGGACCATATCAGCCCATCCGCTTCTGTCGACCAGTTGCGGCAATGGAACTTTATGCCATTTATCCAGTTTTGGACAAACGATTCGTTATTCATGCCTTTATAATCTTTGGCTGTTTTTCCGGCAGGAGCGTACATCACAACCGTATCCAGCCGGTTGTAGTCGTATTTTAAATCACAGTCTCCTTCCAGACACGTTATATGAATGCCTGTCGGGGCAAAAGACATGCAATAAGCAGGTGATACGCTAGGATGAATCATGTCGCATTTCCATATCCATTGTATGATTTTCCCGTCGGGCGACATCTCCCAGACACCATCAAAATCATAAGCAATGATGGAGCCATGAACAAATTGATAGCACAGGAAGTTACCATTAGGAAGGTTGATTATGTCATGTATATAACGTTGATTGTTGTCGCCGATAAACGAGGCGTGCCTGCACTCTCCGTCCAATCCGTAATGCAGCAATTTTTCGTTTGGACTATCGTACACTATAATTTCTCTTCTGCTGTCATCGAACATGACTTTCGTCATTTCGATATACTCGTTTGGTCCGCGACCGCGTTTGTGGATTTTTCCGAGAGCTTTGCCGTCTTGTCCGAACAAAAAGATTGATTTTTGTTTATTGTCAACGACAATCACGGTATCATTGGAGAAGTATACTGCATCGATTCGGCTAATCAGCATATTGTCTGCCGCTTCCAGAGAAATTATCTCCGACGACTTCACAAAATCCGCCAGATGGATTTTTTGTCCGTCTGTATAACTTATATCGACTGTTTCCACCTGCCTTTGGGTCGGTCCTGAACAGGCGGACAAGACCAGACAGAGTAATAGCAAAAATAGAATCATAATAAATAATTGTTAGTAGAACCGAAGAAAATATCTAATTTTATAATTCCTCCCGTTTGGCGGGAGGAATTATTGTTATCATAGATTTGTTTGATATTTTTATCTATGCTTAATAGTGTCATACAGAGAACAATCTACGAAAGAGCAATAGCCTCGCGATTCCATGCAACACATTAAGTCTTTAATAATGTCTTCGCGAAGTGACGCCACTCTTTTATTTTCTGGCAACCCTTCACTTGTAGAGTATACCAACGCTTCAAGATTTTGTTTTGTCAGGTTCGACATCGTTTTCTTGTTCTTGGTGATTGCAGAGTAGGTGGTGAAAGTCGCACCTGCAAATACTACTGCGCTGCACATAGCAACAAAATGTGTTTAGTTTTCATAAGAAAATATATTAGGTTCTTACAAATTTAAAATGATTATTGCAAAATTCCGAATTCAACAGTCACTTTATTTGAAAATATCACTATTTGATATGCCATATTTGTAACAGAGGATTTGCATCCGTCGGATCGTAATCACGGCAAACTTCGTTTAATCTGGGAGCGTAGGTCTCTGACATAGCCACCTCCTGATATATCGGAATCACCAGAGCGTTGTCAATATTGGATGGGACAACCGCGATTCTATCCGCTACATATCCAGATTTGGCTACCGATGGGAAACAGTATGTTTTATCGCTCAACTCCCAATCAAACCTATTGCCAACCGCCAATAGATCATTTTTTTTCGGAGAGTATATGGTGTAGTATATTATAACCTTCTTTTCGCCATTCCATTCCGACCATATTTGTTCGCCAACTTCGGTCGACCAATTACGACAGTTAAACATTTTGCCATTCAGCCAATTTTGGACATACGATTCGTTATTCATGCCTTTATAATCTTTGGCTGTTTTTCCGGCAGGAGCGTACATCACAACCGTATCCAGCCGGTTGTAGTCGTATTTTAAATCACAGTCTCCTTCCAGACACGTTATATGAATGCCTGTCGGGGCAAAAGACATGCAATAAGCAGGTGATACGCTAGGATGAATCATGTCGCATTTCCATATCCATTGTATGATTTTCCCGTCGGGCGACATCTCCCAGACACCATCAAAATCATAAGCAATGATGGAGCCATGAACAAATTGATAGCACAGGAAGTTACCATTAGGAAGGTTGATTATGTCATGTATATAACGTTGATTGTTGTCGCCGATAAACGAGGCGTGCCTGCACTCTCCGTCCAATCCGTAATGCAGCAATTTTTCGTTTGGACTATCGTACACTATAATTTCTCTTCTGCTGTCATCGAACATGACTTTCGTCATTTCGATATACTCGTTTGGTCCGCGACCGCGTTTGTGGATTTTTCCGAGAGCTTTGCCGTCTTGTCCGAACAAAAAGATTGATTTTTGTTTATTGTCAACGACAATCACGGTATCATTGGAGAAGTATACTGCATCGATTCGGCTAATCAGCATATTGTCTGCCGCTTCCAGAGAAATTATCTCCGACGACTTCACAAAATCCGCCAGATGGATTTTTTGTCCGTCTGTATAACTTATATCGACTGTTTCCACCTGCCTTTGGGTCGGTCCTGAACAGGCGGACAAAATAAAACAGAGTAATAGCAAAAATAGAATCATAATAAATAATTGTTAGTAGAATCGAAGAAAAAATATCCAATTTTATAATTCCTCCCGTTTGGCGGGAGGAATTATTGTTATCCTAGATTTGTTTGATATTTTTATCTATGCTTAATAGTATCATACAGAGAGCAATCTAATAACGAACAATAGCCAGGCGCAAAAACACAACACATCACCCCGCCAGCCAATTCTGGGTTATAATCTGGTACTCTTTTATTTTCTGGCAACCCTTCACTTGTAGAGTATACCAACGCTTCAAGATTTTGTTTTGTCAGGTTCGACATCGTTTTCTTGTTCTTGGTGATTGCAGAGTAGGTGGTGAAAGTCGCACCTGCAAATACTACTGCGCTGCACATAGCAACGAAAATGTGTTTAGTTTTCATAAGAAAATATATTAGGTTCTTGCAAATCTAACACTATTATTGTAAAACTACAAGTCCAACTGCTGTTTTGTTTAAAAACATTACTATTTAAGATGCCATATTTGCACCCGCCGGATCATGCCCGCTGCAAACTTCGTTTAATATGAGAGCGTAGGTCTCGGACATAGCCACCTCCTGATATATCGGAATCACCAGTGCGTTGTCAATATTCGAAAGGGCAATGTAGATTCTGTTTCTGTCCGAATATTAGAATTTTGCCACCGATGGAAAACAGTACGTTTTATCACTTGGGCCAATCGAACCTATTTGTTAACAGTACGACACTTATTTTCGGAGAAAATACATCAAGCAGCCGGGTAAAAGAAATCCCCGCCGGCACAAAAACGGCGGAGATTTCGGGTGTTCATTTGGAGATGTCCGTGCATGTACGGAATATATCCGGACTTGCAGTAGAGTGCTTAATATTGTTCTTTTTCGTTCGGGAAGGAGCAGTTCTTGACATCCTCCACATAAGCGGAGAAAGCCTTCGACATGATACCGTGAAGGTCGGCGTAGCGGCGCAGGAACCGTGGCGAGAATTCGTTGGTTATGCCCAGCATGTCGTGGGCGACGAGAACCTGACCGTCAACTCCGTTGCCGGCACCGATGCCGATGACGGGAATGTGAAGTTCGGACGACACTCGGGTACCCAGGGTCGCGGGAATCTTTTCCAGAACGATGCCGAAACAGCCGGCATCTTCGAGCAGATGAGCGTCATGGACGAGTTTCTCGGCTTCGGCCTGCTCCTTGGCCCGCACGTTATATGTTCCGTACTTGTGTATGGACTGCGGGGTGAGCCCGAGGTGTCCCATTACCGGGATGCCTGCGCACAGGATTCTCTGAACCGATTCCATAATCTCCTGACCGCCCTCCAACTTGACGGCGTCGGCTTCGGTCTCCTTCATTATGCGTATGGCGGAACTGAGCGCCTGTTTGGAATTGCCCTGGTATGTTCCGAACGGCAAATCGACGACGACAAGCGCGCGCTTGACAGCCCGGACAACGGACTTGGCATGATAAATCATCTGGTCGAGGGTGATTGGCAGCGTTGTCTCGTAGCCCGCCATGACGTTGGCGGCCGAATCTCCTACCAGTATCACATCTATGCCGGCCGCGTCGAGAATTCCCGCCATGGAGTAGTCGTATGACGTGAGCATGGCTATTTTCTCGCCACGCTGTTTCATTTCGGTCAGACGAAGCGTCGTAACAGCTCTAAGTGTAGTTTCCGTGGACATTTTGCGTGTTGTTTTTTCTGGAAAAGTCGCGCAAAGTTACAAGAGTTTTCCATATTCGCAAAACATGCTCCACAGAACGACTCCGCCGCTCACGGCGACGTTCAGGGAGTGTTTGGTCCCGACCTGAGGAATCTCGATGGCGCCGTGGCAGGCATCGACCACGTCCTGTCCGACTCCGAAGACCTCGTTGCCGAAAACCAGTGCGTATTTCTCGCCCACGCGCATGCGGAAATCTCCCAGAGTGCAGGCGCCCTCCACCTGTTCGACAGCCAGAACGGTATACCCCTTGTCCCGAAGCGATTGCACGCATTCGAGCGTGTTTCCGCAGTGGCTCCATGCAACGGTCTGCTCGGCCCCGAGCGCGGTCTTGTGTATCTCGCGATTGGGCGGGGTGGCGGTGATGCCGCAAAGTATGATGCGTTCTATGCCGAAAGCGTCCGACGTGCGGAAGAACGAACCCACGTTATTCAGACTGCGGATGTTGTCGAGCACTACGGTAACCGGCATCTTATCCATCCGGCGGAACTCCTCCGGGGTGGGGCGGTGCAACTCGCTGTTGGTTATCTTTCTCATGACGGAATGTTTTTTCGGATGCAAAATTAGAATTTCTTTTCGATTTATTTGCCTGTGCAAACAATCATCAATTCAATGCATATGGCAATAGTGAAAGTAAAATTCAGGGCCGAAAAAGGGTCGTGCCGCGAAGGCGTAATTTTTTATAAAGTCATTCACGGGAGCACGGCGCGGCAAATCCAGACCGGATACAGACTGCTGCCGGCCGAGTGGGATGCAGGACGGATAGTGTCGGGCACACCGGACAGAGAGGCGTATCTGGGCTCGCTGCGGACTGCCGTGGCAAAAGATACGGCGCATCTCAAAGCAATCATCGCACGGCTGGAAAGGGCAGGGCATGAGTACACTCCGGATACGGTTGCCGAACAGTTCAATTGCCGCCGCAGGGGATTCGTATCGTTTGCTACGGAGCTGAATCATCGGTTGATACAAATAGGCAAAAAGCGTACGGCCGAGACATATGCGTGCGTACTGAACAGTCTGATACGATTCCTCGGGACAAGAGAAATCGCATTGAAGAATTTCGACTCGAACCTTATGGCGGAATACGAAGCCTACCTCAAATCGACAGGCGTATGCGCCAACACGTCGTCGTTCTATATGCGCAATCTGAGGGCGATGTACAACCGGGCGGTGGAAAGGGGACTCGTGGCGCAGCGGAATCCGTTCCGGCACGTGTACACCGGTGTCGACAAAACAGTGAAAAGGGCCGTCCCGCTGAAAGCGATACGCGCCATAAGGGACCTGGATTTGGAGGACAGTCCTGCATCCGCATATGCCCGCGATGTGTTCATGTTTCTGTTCTATACCCGGGGTATGTCGTTCGTCGACATGGCGTATCTGAAAAAAACGGACCTCAAAAACGGGGTTCTGTCGTACCGGAGACGCAAGACAAACCAGCAGCTGTTCATCAAGTGGGAAAAACAGATGCAGGAGATAGTCGACAAGTACGACACCTCCGGGACGCCTTACCTGATGCCCGTAATCCGCGATGCCGGCTCCGACGCAAGAAAACAATATCTTAGCGCCGCGCATCTGGTGAATTCGAAACTCAAAAAAATAGGCGCCCGCATAGGACTCACCGTTCCGCTGACAAGCTATGTGGCACGCCACGCATGGGCGAGCATCGCAAAAAGCAAGAATATATCGGTATCCGTCATCAGCGAGGCCATGGGACACGATTCTGAAAGCACAACCAGAATCTATCTCGCGTCGCTGGATACGAAAATCGTTGACAAGGCCAACAGCATGGTCATAAATTCACTCTGAAATATGTCACGGACCGGTATCCGAAACGCAAAAAACAGCCGTGAATATATTTTTCTTTCTAAGAGAAATATCATGTAAAGACGCGCGTAAATATTAATATATTAAGGTTTCTTATATATGTAGACTGCTGGTTTTCAAGATTCAGAGAAAACGGCATCTTTGCGGCGCAGAACAAATATCCACGCCGCATACGACATATTTGTATGTTTTTTTTATACCTTTGCGACCTGCGTATTTCTCTTAGAAAGAGACATACATCTGCAAGGTATGGTTGGCAAGGTGTTTGAGCCGAGTCCCAGGGCTTGGCGTCGAAACCTGACGGCCGATGCAACCGACTGACGGATATTTGTTTGAATAAGCATCTCACATATGTGAATGTATCGTTAAGAATTGCGGTTGTTTTTTGCAGATTTTTTAATATTATATAATTTTGCAATTCTTTAATTATATAGAGAGCGCGCATACGGTACGATACGAAAATTTGAAGAACTGATGAATATAAAGAACCGAATCATTCTCATTATGATAATGATAGCCGGAGGTGTGAACGTCGCGAAGGCTCAGGATGCAGCCGTGAAGACCAACATACTTTCCGATGCATTCATGAATATCAATCTCGGTGTGGAAGCTGGACTCGCCCCGCAATGGACTCTCGATTTGAAAGGCGAATTCAACGGATGGACCCTCTCGCACGACCGCAGGTGGAAGCACTGGCTGTTTCAGCCGGAAGCGAGATACTGGTTCTGCGACCGGTTCTCGGGTCATTTCGTAGGCGTTCATCTTCACGGCGGACAGTACAACATCGGAGGCGTGGACGGGAAGGTCAATTTCCTCGGTACGGATGCGCGCAAACTCAAAGACGCCCGGTTCCAGGGATGGTTCGTCGGTGCGGGCGTCGCATACGGCTACGCCTGGATTCTTGGACGGCACTGGAATCTCGAAGCAGAGATAGGCATCGGCTACTCCTACACGCGCTACGACCGTTTCCGGTGCACCGGATGCGGCAAAAGAGTGGAGACCGACAAGCCGCACAATTACGTAGGCCCCACAAAAACAGCCGTCAACCTGGTTTATCTGTTTTAATGCTCGTGATGGAAATGAAACGCTCGATACTTACACTTTTCGCCGCAACAGTCGGCATGCTGTCGATGGCGACGGCTCAGAACACGGTGGATGACGTACTTCTCTCCGGAATCAAGACCCAGCGTAACGGTGAATACATGCTGGTCGAAATGACTCTGCATCTGGAAAGTCTGGACGTGGATGGTAACCGCGCCGTACTGCTCACTCCGCGGCTCGTCAACGGAACCGATTCGCTCGACCTTGCGTCGGTCGGAATATACGGCCGCAGACGATATTACTTCTACCTGCGCAACAGCGAGGATATGCTCTCGGGCAGCAATGAGATAAGCTACAAGGCGAAACAGGCTCCCGACAGCGTGCAGTACCGCCAGATAGTGCCTTACTGCGAGTGGATGAACGGCAGCAGCCTCACGCTCCACCGCAGCGACTACGGATGCTGTAACACGCTGCTGGCCCAGCAGGACGGAATATACGGAGAATACGTGGAGAGCGAGGTCGAGGAGGCGTTCTTCCCGGAGCTGGTCTACGTGCGTCCGCAGGCCGAACTGGTGAAAAGCCGCTCGCTCGAAGGGTCGGCATTCATCGACTTCCCCGTCAACAAGACCGTGATATATCCCGACTACCGTCGCAACACGGCGGAACTCGGAAAGATTCAGGCGACCATCGATTCCGTGCGCAACGATTCGGATGTTTCGATTACGCAGGTATGGCTGAAAGGTTATGCCTCGCCCGAGAGCCCCTATTCGCACAACCGCAGTTTGGCGATAGGACGTACCGAGGCACTGAAAAAATACATACAGCAGCTCTATAAGTTCGACGAGGGAATCATAGCCACGGATTTCGAACCGGAAGACTGGGATGGTCTGCGCCGTTATGTCGAGAACTCCAACATAGACAACCGCGAGCAGATTCTCGAAATCATAGACAGCAATCTCGAACCCGACCCCAAGGAGTATAAAATCAAGACCGCATATCCGGCGCAGTACAGGTTCCTGTTGCAGAACAGTTATCCGGCACTCCGTCACACCGACTACCGCATAGCCTACGATGTGCGCAGTTACAGCGATGCGGAGGACATCAAGCGCATCATGCGTACAAAACCGCAGAATCTGAGTCTGAATGAGTTCTATATCGTTGCTCAGACATACGAACCCGGTACCGACGAATTTGCCGATGTGTTCGAGACGGCCGTCCGCATGTTCCCTGACGATGCGACCGCCAACCTCAATGCTGCAAATGCCGCCATGCGCAAAGACGATTTGGAGGCTGCCGAACGTTACTTGTCGAAAGCCGGGGATATGCCGCAGACCGTATACGCACGCGGCGCTCTGGCAATCCGCAAGGGCGACATAGAGGCTGCCAGGCGCTATCTGACCGAAGCCCAGAGGCTTGGCGTCGAGCAGGCCGGCCGGACTCTCGAAGAACTCGAAAAAGGGAAACGGCGTAACGTGAAAAGATAGCTGAACCAGCTATACGAAATATGACAATTTTTACAAATCATTTTTATTTCCAAATTTTTTAACTATGAAAAGAAAACTTTTATCATTGACGCTTCTTGCAGCTCTGGCACTGGCCGGCTGTTCGAAGGACGACACCTCTGCAAACGGTGGCGGCTCAAACGGCAGCGATGATTACGGCTACGTCGCCGTGAACATCGTGCAGCCGAAATCTATGGGCAACCGTGCCGCTTCCGACGGATTCGAATACGGTTCGGAGGCTGAAAACAGCGCCCAGACCGGCCTTTTCTTCATTTTCGATGCCGGCGGCTACATGATGGGGCAGCCGCAGCTGCTTTCGCTCTCGGGCGAGGGTACCAGCAACACTCCCGAAGTGGAAAGAATCTACAACGCGGTGCTCGTTGTGGACGGTGTGGATGAAGAGAACAGACCTTCCGCCGGCATATATATCGTCTGCATTCTCAATGCTCCTGCCGGCATAGAGGAGGGTGTAAACAGTATGACCGCTCTTAAAGACAAGATTGACGATTACCGCATCAGCAGTGCAGGACACTTTATCATGACGAACTCAGTCTATAACAGAACCTCCCCCACTAATATCGGTACAAAAGTCGAAGAAACGAATATCGCAACATCTGCTGCCGCCGCTCTTAACAATCCTGTTGAAATCTACGTGGAGCGCGTCGTTGCCAAAGTCAGAGCAACTGCTACCGCCAAAATCGACAATCAAGGTGCAACCCCCACGGTAGACGGAGTCGAGAAGAACTTCTCTATCGAAATCAAGGGCATCGAGATTGCCAATATCGCAAAGATTTCACATCTGTTCAAGAATGTCTCCAATATGTTAGGAGCTTCCTTCAATTGGGCTTTTGATGCGACGAACAAACGTAGCTACTGGGAAAAATGTCCGGAGAGTCTGAAAGAGCAGACCGTGCTGACTCCTGCGGAAGATGCAATGTTCGAAAATCAGTCGTATGACCAGATTAAAGAAGGATACGATGAGAATGCTACACTTGAACAATACATTCAGCCAAATACCGTATCTCTTTATAACAAGACTGCCATTCTCGTAACCGCTCAGCTTATGGACGGTGATGAGCCTGCCGACCTCGTATATTACCGTGGCGGTTACTTCACTCAGGAGAATGCGCTCAACCTCATCGCTCAGTATGTCGCCAACAGAGGCTATTACAAGAAAATCGATGAAAATCATTACAGCCAGCTTCCTGCCTCCGATTTCGAATGGGTGAACAAGGTGGATGATCCAACCCTCACATGGCTTGAAAGCTACGAGGTGGTTGCCAAGATTAAGGACGAAGTAACGGACCTCTACAAAAAGGAGATTGTTGACGGCGAAGACGTATTTGTTGCGCTCGAAGACGTAGACGAGATTGACGCCCTGCTGAAAGGCTCGGAAGATGTTACGCCTCTCTCGCTGGCCCGTGTCTACACCGACGGTATGTGCTACTATTTCGTCAACATCGACCAGACCCCTGTATCAGGTCAGACAGCGATTAAATACGAAGGTGTCGTTCGTAACCACATCTACGACCTGACTCTCAACTCGATTAAGGGTGTAGGTGTTCCGGTGTTCGACCCGACCGATATCATCATCCCCGACAAACCGGAGGATGAAGACCTCTACTACATGGCTGCTCGCATCAATGTCCTTGCATGGAAACTTGTCAGCCAGACTGTCAACTTCGAATAATCTCTATTTATCTGTATCGGAGCCCCGCGCGGGCTTCGGTACAGATTATTAAAAAAAACAAAAAAACGCAGGCACCTTCGTATCGGTGCGAAGTGAGATACGAATCCGGAAACCGTTTTCAGAGGTTTTCCACCAAAAAAAGAATATCCGACGGCAGCTGTGTTTGCCGCAAGACATATAAAGCCCTGCATCGGGTAAAAGATGCGAAAAGACTAAAAAATAACCAGATACGATGAATATTATATCGGCATATTTGAAAAAAACGGGAAGTTTGCTGCTTGCCGCGATAACCGCCAGCCTTGTATTGTCCTCGTGCGACAGCGCAATATTCGACTACGAGGGAGACTGCTCGGTGATTTATCGCGTTAAGTTCCGTTACGACCGGAATATGAAGTGGGCGGACGCATTCGCACAGGAGGTCGAATCCGTACATCTTTATGCTTTCGACAGCGACAGTGTCCTCGTATGGCAGAAATCGGAGCGCGGCACTACACTCGCTGCTCAGGACTATGCCATGACGCTCGAACTGCCGGCTGCCGAATATCATCTGGTCGCATGGTGCGGATTGGAGAACGACGGCACGCGTGCCGAATCATTCACAGTACCGGCAATGCAGGCCGGCAAAAGCCGTTTGTCCGAATTGAGCTGCACGCTCAACCGCAAATACGCCGCCGGCGGGGCTTACAGCGACGAGCAGCTCTATCCGCTTTTCCACGGTATGCTCGATGTGACGCTTCCGACAGACGATGACGGCGGAGAGTACACATACACCATGCCGCTGACGAAGAACACCAATCACGTTCGAATCATTCTGCAACATCTTTCCGGCGAGGATGTGAATGTGAATGACTTCACGTTCCGTATAGAGGAGCAGAACGGTTTCATGAACCACGACAACGGGCTTCTTCCCGACGAGAAGATTACATACAGGCCGTACAGCACACGTGCGGGGTCGGCAGGACTTGGCTTGGATGATTATCCGGAAATGAACGGAGCGAAAGCGGCACGTCGAACGACCAGAGCCATAACCTCCGTAAGCGTAGGTATCGCCGATATGACTGTCGCACGTCTGATGGAAGACCGCAAAACGTATCTGACCATAGAGACTACGGAAGGGGAGCGCGTAGCGAAAATTCCGCTCACCGATTATGCACTGCTTCTTATGGACGGCTACGGCCGAGAGATGACGCCTCAGGACTATCTCGACAGACAGGATGAGTACGCTCTGACATTCTTCCTTGACGAACAGAGGAAATGGGTGGCTACTTCCATCATCATAAATTCATGGAAAGTCGTATTGAACGATGTTGATTTTTAGCACTATCCGCACGAGAAGATGAAGCAAAGATTCATACATATGACTGCAAGAACGCTGCTGCTGGTTATCGGCATCTGTCTGTCTTCGTGCGCAAAGACCCACAAGGCCGTGCTGCCGAAGTCCGAACTTGACGGCAAGACCGCATTCTCGTTCGAATTTCAGGTGCCGCGGCTTCGTGAGAGCGACGGATATGTCGATGGCAACATTAACGAGAATTATATAGACATAGAGCACAACGGATTCCGAATCTACCTGTTCGATATGAACAACAGGTATCTTGCATGGCTCAATACGATAACCGTTTCCGCAGTGGACGGAACGGATTGCAGAGAATACAAGGTTACGGGGGTCGTCCTGGACGACGTGACCATAGGAAGCCGGTTCAAGGTTGTCATACTCGCCAACTGGCCGTCGTATCCCATAAATATGGAAACGGGCAAAACCACAATCGACGATATTTGCACAGGCAGGATGTCGATGTTCGGATACCGGTCGAGCTTCGAACTCGATGCCAGTGCCAACAGCCTAATGCCGTTCTATGGCGTGCACGAATATGACGGCATAACCATCGATGACGGAAAATGTACATATCTTCCGGAGCCTGTCACACTGCTTCGCGCCATGGCTAAGATAGAAATCCGAACGACCGAGGGCAGCCTGCCGATTACAAACGCCACGCTCACATGCGCCAATGACAGAGGATTCGCAGCTCCGTATCATGTATATCATCAGAACGATTATGACAAAGGTAACTATGCCGACGATTATGTCGACGGCGTATACGTCCCCGGCAATGCGAATGTCCTGACCGATGTGCCGCTTCGAAAATTGCAGGACGGAAGGTATATGCTCTATGTTCCGGAGTACGACAATACCTCATCGGCTGCTCTGAAAGCGCAGATACGCCTCTCTTTCGCCGATACGTTCGCCGAAGAGTGTCTTTTGGATTTCGTCTACTATGATGCCGCCTCTGCGGAGAAACAGAATGCGAATGTAGGCGATTCATTCGACATACGCCGCAACAACTATTATATTTACACAGTAAACAAAAAACGCGACACGGAATTGAAACTTATTGTCGATGTCATTCCGTACACCGTCGTGCCGCTGCCTCCTTTCTTCGGTCTTACGGTGGACGAGTATGGAAACAAGATAGACAGCCAGGGAAATGCTCTGGTTGCAGACAAGGACGGTCACGTCATAGTAAAAATAGCTCCGGACGGCACCATAAAAACCCGGGACGGAAAGCAAGTCGTTCTGGATGCGAACGGTCATCATACGGAAACCGACGGTACCGGCGCGGTGGTGTGGACAATCGACAAAAGCGATAATAAATATCTGGTAAGAGACGGAGACGGCATACTGATTGCCACCATTATCCATGCGTAAAACAATAACTTATGAATCTGCATAAAAACATATCGGTTCTGCTCTCCGTGCTTGTCGCGGCGTGTTCTCTGCTGGCCGGATGCACCAAGGACATTGACCTTGTCGAGCCTGGTCGGACTGCGGAAGGCAACGACACGGAACTGAAATTCGACATCGTTTTCGAGCCGATGGTTTCGACCGGAATGACCACGCGCGCCACAGATGCACCTGACGGCGATGCCATAAACGACATCGAGGACCTTTGCGTGCTGTTTTTCGATACGAACAAGAAACTGACAGGCGAAAACGGAATACGCGAGGTAAAACGGGAGAATCTCACGTTCGTCGACGCGCCTGCATACGAGACGGACCGGCAGGCTACGTTTACTCTCGACGGCGTGCCCTACGGAACGTACTACATGTACGCGGTGGCCAATCTCGGCAAAAAGAAGACGACCAAGACATTTACGAAAGTCACATCGACATACGAGATTCTCAAAGGCTTGTATGACAATGGTGAATTGACGAGTGTCGATGACTTGAAAGCTATTCAGCTGACATGGGACCCGGAACAGATTTCCAACAACGCCGAGATGCTCGGTTATTTCAGTGCAGGAGAGATTCCAGGTACCCCGGCGGCACTGGACAATGCCCCGAAAGTGGTTATAGACCGCAACAGGCTGACCCTGCATTCGTGGCTGCGCCGAGCCGCCTCCAAGGTGACTATCGAGTTCGACCCATCCGGACTGCGCAACAATATCCGCATATATATTAAAAGCGCCCGTCTCAGACACATTCCGCTGCATTGTCCGCTCGGAGACAAGAACGAACCCGGAAATCCGGCGACCGACCTGATACCGGACGACTCCAAACCCTATTACCACATAGATTACTATCCGGAGCCGACGGCAGGCAATTCCACGGCGACCGACCATGAAATGTGGATGGTGCTTGCCAAGGGCGGAATCCTGGACGGAGCGACAAATACTCCGGTGACTAAGTACGACGGCATGCACACCGCGGATGCCAAGGCACTCTATTTCTACGAGAACATGCAGGGCAAGGGCAAAAGCAAATTGCAGGACAGCAATGGCGACGGCGAGCTCGATTACCCTGGCAAAAACACCTCGCCGGACAATCCGGGATACATGGACCAGAAGCCCTGTGGCACTTATGTGGAGATTGAGGGGCACTACGTGTCGAATGCTCCGGGCAATTACGGCCAGGGTACAATCATATACCGCTTCATGCTCGGCAAGAACGTGACCGACGACTATGATGCGGAGCGCAACCACCATTACAAGCTGACTCTGAAATTCCGTGGAAATGCCAACGACGTAGACTGGCATATCGACTATACGCCAGAATCCGACATACTTTATGCTCCGGACCCGTACTACATATCCTACCTGTACAACCAGTCCATGGAACTGCCCCTATACGTCAGCGGCAAGGTGCAGAATGGTGATCATATCGACCTTAAAATCGTCAAAAACGGCTGGGGACCTTCCGATCCTGCCGTTTTGAAAGAGATGTATCCATACACGCTATACGGTAAGGCGGCCGACCCGGTCTGCAACGGGTTCCTGTCGTTGAAGGAATCTGAGAATGCGAGCGGAGTGTTGTTGGTTCCGGCAGGTAGCGGTTATACCAACGACCGTTTTACTGAGTATAATTATTTCTATTGGAATGATCGGAAATTGGGAGAACTCAGCATAACCGATACTGAACTGAAAGCCGATTTAGCCAAGGACGGAGCTGTCAATGTTACGCTTTACACCCGCGAGAAGCAGCTCGTCAAGACGACAGCATTCACCGGCAACAATATTTATCCGTCGAGCCTCCGTGAGGCAATATTGGAGGTGTCGGGTGTAATCGGCGGCCAGGCCGTGCCCAAAAAGCAGATAAAAATCTTGCAGATGCGAAGGGTAATCAACCCTTCCGGCGTTTTTCGCAAGAGCAGCAACACCGAGCCGTTCAAAATTACCATGGCGGTCAGAATGTCGGACAGAGGGCAGTTCATGCCGTTGCACTCTATCGGTCCATGGAATGCCAAAATTGTCGGCGACGGCTGGGAGATAGTCGGAGATGACGACGGCAATGTATCCGGTGACGACGGTAGCGAAATAACTCTTTCGGTTCGGCCCACAAGTGCTATATCCGACTCGGAAACAAAGTGCGCATATGTGGATATTTCATATAACAACCTCACCTGCCACCACCGTGTGATTCTGCGACAGGGCGATGTGCCGCTGGCTCTTATCGACGGCAAAAGCGAGTGGTATTACTCCAACCTGCGCACCAGGGACAAACTTGTCGACACTCCTGTGGATGAGGGGTCGCTGTTTCGCTACGGCAATAGCGGTCAGCCCATATCTTCGTCGAACCAGACCTGGGCGAGCTTCGGGATGGATGCCGGAACCCTTGATATTGAGGGCGGACAGTCGTCTTCATGGAATAACATAAGCATACCTAAGACGGAAGAGGAATTTAAAACCGGATTTTCGGAGACTGCATTTCTGGACGGCACCGCCACTGTCGCAACGCATGAGGATTTCGTCGATTTGTTCGAAGCCCCAAACATCGACTTCAAGTACGGAATACTGTATGGAGACGGGGCGACCTGCACTCAGATGGATACCCTCAAAGCATACGGGTACAACAGATATCATAACCCCGATGCCGAATGCGGAATGCGAGGCGTATTCGTGTACAACTCGATTGACGGACGCTCCATATTTTTCCCGGTAGGAAGTACAGGCCATGGACGGCGCAAGGACAACGGCCCCAACGAAAATGGCCATAGAGGCGTGTTGAGATATGCCAACCGCAGTCCGTATAATAAATGGGGAGAGGGACTGGCCAATTATGCCCCGCTTTTCACCAATATACACGAATACGAGGGCGCCATATACTGGACTGAAAAGGTTGCGACGGTACCTGTGTCAATGAGAGATTATTCCGATGAGAAAGAAGGCAATGGGTGGGATATAAATTTCCGCACGCTGGACTTCAATACCTTCGGCCTTAATGGAGCACGTTTCGACGCAAAAAGTGCCTCTTGCCAGAGCGATGCCGCATTCATACGTTGTGTAGTAAAAAAATAGGGTAGGACTTATAAACGACACACTCCCGGACGACATGCCGGGAGTGTGTTGTTTATTACAGTATACGCTCTCTGTTATGGCTCAGCCTCGGCTGTCCATACTCTCGACCGACGGATTCGTCTTTGTAACATCCTGTTCGAGCTCCCGCTGCAATGCCGCTGCGTCATCGCTCGACGGTATTATGGGGCCGTCCGTACGGAACGTATCGTCCGGAACATTCTGTGTGACGATTCGGTCCTGCATGGCATCATCATGTTTCTCATGTCGCATTTCAGTTTCCGGCATGTGCGCTCCGGATATGGATGTTCGGTTTTCGGTGTCAATCATAAATGATATGTTTATTGCCTTTGTCCGTACAAAGGCCGTACCGATTTATGCCTCCTTGTCATGCGGCAGGTTATTGCGTACAATACCATGCGTATGCTCCGAACAGGCGGCGGCAACGACAATGCCTCAAAAAGACTAAATAATATCACAAAAAGGCAGGGTAAAGTTTGTCAATATAAAAATTTTATGTAATTTAGCAGTCGAACCAAATTATTATCGATTATGAAGCGTAGAATCCTGCTCTGCTTGTGCGTATTTGTATCGTATGTTGCACTAAGCGTATTGACATCACCTTTAAGAGGCGGATATTTTGAAATATTCGGTCTGCAAGGAATGCCTTTGTACGTATTGATCTGTATGCCTCTGTTTTTTATTCTGACATTGTTATTCCTGTATGCGTGCCGGAACAAGATGTCGATAACAGGATTTATGCTGTCGGGCATTGCAGGAATCTTGATTCTGGATTTACCTTTCCGAATAATGGCATTTGACAGTACGTTGATTTCTTTACCGTGCACCGTATGCGATATTGCCGCTACAATAGGAGCCTGCTGTGTTTTCGGAACAAGAAAAACCGCATATAAGGTTATAGCAATATCTCTGGTTCTCGGGGCTTGCCTATGGACGTCTTATGTCGGGTATGATTTATGGTTAAATAAATTATATTTCAACACTTCCACAGGTGCGGTCACTCAGAAATTGGAGGCATCTCCGGTATTTCAAGACAGTGAAAATCAGGATGTCATATTGAATGATTCCGAGACGGAGTATGTTGTTCTGGATTTCTGGTCATCGTCCTGCGGCGGATGTTTCCGGGAATTTCCCAAGGTACAGGAGCTGTACGATGCTCTGAGCAACCGACCGGAAGTCAAACTATATTCCGTATTCTGTCGCAGTTCAAAGAAGGGTGAAACGGCAAAATGGGGTGTGGACAAACTGACTGAGCTCGGATATACATTTCCGACAGTCTCAATAGATTTTTCGGCCCCTGAGTGGCAAGAGATGGAGATTAATCGTTTTCCGGCAGTATTAATCATCGACCCGGAAAATACAATCGTATTCAGAGGTTCCATATCCCTGGCAAAAAGATATTTGACCCGATTGACAAAAAGCGCCGAATAACGTTTTATCATACAGTCTCAACGCATATCGCTGTGTGATGTTCCGAGTCGCATTATCTATTGCTTATCTTCCAAAATAGCAGTCAGCATCTCGAATATCGGACGGAAATGTTCGAATGATACATCTTTGAAATTATCGCGCCCTTTGGATACGCTGTTGGCAAAATCATTCTTGGACATAGCCGCATTGTCACCGTTCGGCTTGAACACTCCGGAATCTATAATTCTGGGATAACCGCACGCGGCATCGGTACGTTTGCGCAACAACAAATCATCGGTATGGTGTTTCCCGGTCGTAGCATCGAACTCCGAACTCAAATATATGCGGCGGCCTTTTGCATTATTCCGCAAAAGGTCTGCGTCATCATAGAAATGCTCTATGCACACCTCCTTGAACGCGCGATGTTCCGGCTGTGGCAATATGCAGGAATATACATTGTTGCCCCAATATTTATAAAGTAATCCTTTATCTGCCGCATCGTTTACATATCTGGCGACATCGCAGTCGAACAGACATATTACCAATTGCTTTTGCAGCTGCATCGCACTCGTCTCGCAGAATTTCAGCAGCCTGGAATTGTTGATTTCGGTCTCGTCAGGATAGGTATAGAAATATATGTCAAGATTTACGAACTCACCCTTGTCCATAAAGTATTTAAGAGCTGCCGTCAGGTGAATTCCGTCGGTCTTGCCCTCGCAAAAAACGACAGCGCGGCAAGAATCCGGATTGTTTATATTCGCAGGCATTGCAAGACGGGCGGTAGGGTCCAGCGATTTCAACCGTCTGTACAGATTGGCATATACTTTATCCGCGTCGTCACTCTTTATATGCCGCACAAAGTTTATTCTGCCGATTAGAATTTTTCTGAAAGCGAGGCCTGGGTATTCCGGCATATTCCGCGCCGAATATCTCTCGAAATGCTCCGCCGCAGCCCGTTCAAGGCCGAATTTCCGCCAGGCATGCAGCATCGCCCTAATCTGTCGTATGTATGTACGCCGGACATTGACCTTCGTGTTTACGATAAGCCCGGTAACCTCCTGCCTGTTGTTTTTCAGCGAATATCTTACCTTGTCATAGTTTATTTCGAACTGATTGCCCGAAACAATATTCATCAACTCTTCGGAAAGTGCGATTCTACCATCCTGGCCGATAGTCGCAACTTCTTCCGGAGGGTGACTCCTGTTCGTGGAGAATGTTATATCATCCGCATATCTGCTGTATGAGAGCCGGTATTTCGATGCGAATCTTTGCAGCTGATTGTCCAGCGTGCGGCATACGAAATTGGATATTACAGGCGATGAAGGCGCCCCCTGTGGCAGGAAGCCGTCATAACAGCATATCTGGGCAAGTGTTGTCGCTACGGCGTCATTAAACCCGAACGGGTGCGACTTGAACACGCCTCTCACCCGGCCGAAATGAATCGTTGAAAAGAAATCCCGCAAGTCTATGTTTATGACTGTTTTCTTTCCGCAGTGTATCTTGGCATTCTGCTTTATATTCCGGCCGGCGACGTATCCGTAGACTCCCGCTTTCGGCTTGTAGTAGTGCGACAGTATATCCGCCAGCCGTCGCTGATATGATTTGATGCTCGACTTGGGAGCAATTATAGTACGTGTCCCGCCACTGCGTTTGGGAATCGGGAATACGCCGTAACGCTTATCCGGAGGCAGTACATATAAGTTATAGGAAAGGTTCTTTAACGAGCCTCCCAGATATTCCGCCACTTCCGCACGGGTGGACAATCGAAGAAAATCTTCGTATTTGTCAATATCTCCGTCAATCATAAAAAAAACATCTGTCGGAACTATTCAACTTAAAGTGAAAACGGATATCGCAACCGCATACGGATACGATTCTTCGAAAGCCGATAAAACGAACAATCCCCTGAGATTGTCATAATCGTGGCAGGAACGACCACGAAAAACAATATCCCGACAGATGTCCGAACAAAGATACAATAAATAGAATGACTTTCGAGAGTATTTATTGAAAAATAAGTACAATTTAATTTGGAGCCGAGTTAATATTACAAACTAAATAATGGAGGGTTTTGTATATGTTAAGTTTTTCATAACCCAGAGTAAATATGTCTATTATAATTCAACGAAACCTATTTATTATGATTATTTACAGAATATTGCATCAAATCCTTGTATTTGTGATTTTATTTGATTATATTGCGTTCGAGAATCATGTAATACTGTTTGATGTGCCGGAACTGACTGTGATAATTCCCTTTTTAAACGAAGGTGAAGAGGTTGAGACTACGATACGGGAGATAAAACGTACCGCAGCCGAGGCTGTGGATATAATACTGGTCAACGATGCTTCGAATGACGGTTTTGATTATGACTCCATATGCGAGAGGTATTCCAGGGTGAGGTATATCAAACACAAAACCAGAAGAGGAAGCGGACCGGCCAAGCAGGCAGGTATAGATGCTTGCAAGACACCGTATTTTCTGGTTATTGACGGGCATATGAGATTTTATGATGACAACTGGTGGATAAGAATCCCGGAAGCCATAAGGACCGATGAACGCGCCGTGTATTGTTGCAGGTGTAAATCGTGGAGCGCCGAAACAAAGCAAGAAAATTCCCACAGTCATGACGGCGGAGCGTATTTGAAATTTATAGACAAGGAAAAACGTCAGGTCCTCAATATACAGTGGGATATGAGGCACACTCCTGCATGCGGTGACGATAACATTGCAGATATACCATGTGTTCTCGGGGCTTGTTATGCTGCGACTAAAAAATACTGGAATTATTTAAAAGGTTACAGAGGCCTTAAAAAATACAGTTGCGAGGAGGCTTATATCAGCATTAAGGCATGGGCGGAAGGCGGCCGTTGTCGACTGATAAATGACGTGATGATAGGACATCTGTTCCGAACTAGGTTCCCATATAAAGTCGTGTCTTCTGAATATTATCGGAATAAACTGCTGATTGCGGAACTGTTGTTGCCACAGGAGCTGAGAAATGAGATTATCAGATGCATGAAAGCAATGAACTATGTGGAGTATGTCAGAGCCCGAAAGCAGATAGACGCTGATAAATATGTACCGAAACTGAAAGATTATCTGGGTAAAATACTCGATGCCGATGAGGTTAACAGATTTCTAAATATAAATAGTGCTTTTATTGAAGCCAATACACGGCAGAGACCATGAATACATGATTTGACACTACATATTTAAGTCTGCATGTTTTAATTATTTTAAATTTTATTTTATGAAAACATTAATCGATTTGAAAGGTTCCATCGAACCTCTGAGCAAGACAGATGAGAATACACTGAAAGGCGGATTCGGTTTCGTGCAGAAACCGTTGGGAACATCCGACGAACAGAAGAAGTTTATTTGCAGCAGCAAATACACAACCATTCAGTGTGCAATACCTACCGAGGCGCCGACAGAAGATACAACCGGAGACACCACTGGGGATACAACGGGCGATACAACATATGATCCGGGATGTTAATCGTCCATCGTGTCATATAATTAGTATCCGGCCCGACAAGTTTCAGAAATCATGATTACACATTGCTTGTCGGGCCTTTTATAATAATATATGCAGCAACGTTATGAAATGGAGTAAATATAACAGTATACTTGAAAACGGAGATGGAAATTTTGTTCTGTACAATGCCTCGACGAATCATATGGTTGTTATGGTTGAGCAAGTTAAGGATATGGTGACTAAACATACTTCCAGTCCGGATGATATAAAAAGCATGCATCTGGAATTATATAACTGTTTGCTGAACTATGAATTTATAGTGGATGACGACACTGATGAGACTGAACGGTTCATCAGCAGTTACAAGAGTCTGAATGATACCGGCGAGGAGTTTTCCTTGATAATTAACCCCACGATGAATTGCAACTTGCGATGCTGGTATTGTTATGAGACTCACAAACCTAAAAGTCTTATGCCGTTGAACATACGTGACCGAGTATGCCTGCTTCTGACGAAAAAATTTGAAGACGAACATATAAAAAAAATATCGTTGTCTTTTTTTGGAGGCGAGCCGCTTCTCGCTTTTAAGTCGAGAGTCCTGCCGCTGATAAATCATGCCGTGAATTTAAAAGACAGAACAGGCAAGGAGTTGAATATCGGCTTTACCAGCAATGCTGTTCTACTGACAAAAGAGGTCGTTGACAAATTGCATGCCACCGGTTTGAGCATACATTTTCTGATACCGTTTGACGGAGACAAACAATGGCATGACAAGACCAAGCGCAATGCGGACGGTAGCGGCACATACGACAGAATCGTCGCCAATGTACATTATGCATTAAGCAAAGGATTCGATATTATTGTCAGGTGCAATTACTCAAATGAGAATTTAGAGTCGTTCGAACGATTAATCGATGATTTTAAATCCATGTTTGAGAATTACAGCGACAGAATATCTTTTTCTTTCCATAGGATTTCGCAGAGAAACGAACCTCGTAATTCTATGAAATTTCAGGCCAAGTATCAATCCGCCCTGAATACCCTCGGCATAGAGTCAACAGTATCAAACGATTGCGGCGACACCTGTTATGCAGATAAAGAGAATTCGGTTGTAATCAATTTTAACGGCGATGTTTATAAATGCACGGCAAGGGATTTTATAAAGGAGAGCAGGGAAGGTGTTTTGAACGCAGACGGAACAATAACATACAACGAGCGTTACAGTGACAGAATGGATATCAGGTTCAAAAATGAAACTTGCAGAAAATGCAACATATTCCCTCTGTGTAATATTTGCACTCAACATCGTCTGGAATCATTCGAAAACGACAGTTGTTTGAGAGGCTTTAATGAACAGGACAAATTAAACCTGATATCATCGAAAGTAAAAACTCTGGGCAAACTGAATTGTTAAATTGAATCTGTAATTTGTTCGCTTGTCGGGCATCCGGCCATGTCCTGACTGCAAGATCAGGGCGACAGTCCCATATAATGGCAATATAGGATAGACCATGAAGTATTATCGCCAGTTCGATTCAATGGATTGCGGCCCTGCATGCATCCGGATGATTGCGGGGCATTACGGCCGCAAATATCCATTGAATTATCTTCGCAACCTGTCATATCTGGCACGCGACGGTGTCTCCATGGCCGGCATTCACGAGGGACTGGATGCGATAGGTTTCGATGCCAGGTCGTTCAGGATGACGTTGGAAGAGTTGAACACGCTGTGTCCGCTCCCTGCTATTCTTCACTGGGAGCAGAATCATTTTGTCGTTCTGTATAAAATCAAAACGGACAGGCGCAATAAGGTTCATTATTATGTCGCCGACCCCGCATACGGGAAACATAAATTCGGAGAGGATGAATTTGCGCGCAGCTGGCTGAGCGGCAGCCACGGCGCGGTTATGGCCATGGAGCCGACTTCTGCTTTTTATGAGATGGTCCCGCCTAAAAATCACTACTCGATAGGACGGTTCTTCGTAAAATATGTCCGCCCTTACAGAAACGAGATATTTCAGCTGTCATTGGGTCTGTTGTCCGGAATTATTTTCTCCCTGATAGCGCCCTTTCTGACACAGGCGATGATTGACCGCGGCATCGGCAACCGGGACATGAATGTTATCGTGGCCGTCGTCATTGCCCAATTGTGCCTTTTCCTGGGAAGCTACGCGATAGGCATTATTCGTAACTGGGTGGTTCTTTATATGAGCACCCGTATAAATATTCAGGTTATTTCCGATTTCCTGAAAAAAATCATGCGTTTGCCGATGACGTTTTTCGAGACCAAATCCGTAGGCGACATCAATCAGCGCATAGCGGACCATTACAGGCTGGAATCGTTTACGACATCCGAAACGCTTATGACGATGTTCTCGCTCGTCTCGTTCTCGGTATTCTTTGTCATTATCGGTTTTTACAGTATTCGGATACTGATTATATACACATGCTTTACCGTTGCGAGCATCGTCTGGATGATTTTCTTTCTCCATAAACGCAAGATTATCGATTACAAGCTTTTCAGGCTAAGGTCGGAGAACCAGAATGCCATATTCGAGATGATGAACGGCATGCCGGAAATCAAGCTCAACAGTTTTCAGGAATACAAAATCCGAGAGTGGGAGGAGATACAGGCCCGGTTGTACAAAACACGCATGTTTTCACTGAAAGTGAATCAGACACAGTCGGCCGGATATATGATACTCAATCAGTCCCGCAATATAATCGTGACATTCGTAGTGGCGATGGCTGTGGTGAAAGGTAATCTGACTCTCGGTATGATGATGAGCATAACATATATTATGGGGCAGATGAACGGTCCTCTGGGGCAGTTGATAAACTTCATACAGAGTTTGCAGGATGTCAAAATCAGTCTCGAACGCTCCGGCGAGGTATATGTGCACGACAACGAGGATTCGAAAGACTCGTACAAACAGTTGCCGGCATGCAGCGATGAGATAAGCATCCGCAATCTCAGTTTCAGATATGGAGGCAGTTTTTCCAAGAAAGTGCTCGACAATGTGAATATCGTGATTCCGAAGGGAAAAACGACGGCTATTGTCGGGGAAAGCGGCAGTGGTAAGACAACATTGATTAAATTGTTGCTTAAATTTTATAATCCGACCGAGGGAGCCATATATATAGGTCCAGACAGTATTGAAGAATATTCTGCCGAAAATCTGAGAAAGGAATGCGGAATCGTCATGCAGAACAGCTATGTTTTCGCCGACACCATACGGCGCAATATTATTTTGGGCGATAATGACTGCGACGAGCTCAGATTGCAGGAGGCGATAAGAATTGCAAATATCCGGAAATTCATAGAATCCCAGCCCATGGGACTCGAAACCAAAATAGGTACGGCCGGCATGGGCATCAGCGGAGGAGAGAAGCAGCGTCTGATGATAGCCCGGGCAGTATACAAAAATCCGAAGTATCTGTTCCTGGATGAAGCCACTAGTTCTCTCGATGCTGAAAACGAGCATGTTATAGTCGATAATCTGAGCGGCTTTCTAAAAGGCAGAACTGTCGTGATTGTGGCTCATCGCCTCAGCACTGTGAAAAATGCCCATCAGATTGTAGTGCTAAGAGACGGCAAAGTATGTGAAATCGGCACGCACAAGCAGCTTGTTGACAAAAAAGGCGCATACTACGACTTGGTCAAGAATCAACTTGAATTGGCAGACTGACATGAAAGAACTGGAACATAAAGGCATATTCTGGATTCGTTACGGTATATCCATAGCATTGTGCATTCTGCTGGTCTTGTTATGGTATCTGCTTCACGGAATATCCGTAAACCGGAGTATACCGATTGTCGTCGTACAGAAATCGGAGTGCGACTATGTAGGAATCGTATCCTCGAACAACAGGATTGACATATCTCCGTGCGATACCATTCATGTGGAGCGAGACGGTGTCGTTCTGGATTTCGTTATAGTCAGCCGCAAAGATGATTCCGGTGCGATGCTCATGAGGCGTGTAAATGAAAATGTTGTTAATGAAGAATATTTTGCCGGAAGAATATTATTCCCGGATACGAATCTGTGGAATACTGTTTTTACTTTGAAATCGATAATTAATCTGTGACGCCATATGAACAATAGCGATGTCTTGTTCTGTATATTCAACTACCGCCATGCGAAGAACTCGGAACGGCTGTATAAGTTGATACATAGGGATTTCAATTGTTTTATCCTGGATTCGAAAAGCGATGAACGGCCGGACGCGATGAATGGTGATACGAAATATTTCGATAATATTTATTATGGCGGATTGTATAATGCTGCTGTTCGCTTCACCAATGACATGCACTGCAAGTATCTGTTTTTCATTTGCGGAGATGTGATAATGGACAAACGCAACTATATGGTCCTGCGAGACGTCTTATTGAATGAGGATTTTTCAGATGTCGGAGTGTACGCCCCGTCCCATATGGCGAGTTCATTCACGTTGTTCAAAAGCGGATATTGCAAGGGGACATTTGCCAAAAGAGAAGTTGCGGCAATAGAGGGCATTTTGTCCTTGATAAACATCGAGGTTTTGAACGGCGCATTCCCGTGCGAATACAACAAACACGGGTGGGGTATAGATGGGGTAGTGGCCTATCTGGCAAAAAAGCAAGGTCTCAAAATATTTGTCGATGACAGGATACAAATATATCATCCGAAAGGCACAGGATACAATTCCGAAGAGGCAATGAATCTCTCGCGGATTTACAGAGAAAAATTAGGCAATGAAATCAATCGCGGATGCCTGGATTGCATAAGAGAAGCCGTGAAATATTAGTATATAATAACATTTACCATGGAGGTTGCGATAGTTCGCAACCTCTTTTTTTCGGCATATCGTCTCCATATTATTGAATGTGTAAGACCGACGATTTGTCATTAAAGTATTGTGTTTGGTCTACGGCATAAATTCATGCTCTTTGAGCGATGCCTCACAGTGAGTGTTTGTTCGCCAGCGAAATATTTTCTACTTTTGTAACTGCCTCGGATTGCATTCCTGGCAGACATCTTTTGATGAAAGTGTTTTCGCTTTTGTTTTT
>CAYXGF010000009.1:0-42259 GCA_964464465.1 uncultured Alistipes sp.
CGTTGCCCACCACGTATATCATGTCGTCGAGACTGTTCTCCTCGAAACGGCGGAATGCCGTGCCCAGGTCCTGGGTCATGTATACCGAGGTGCCGTCGCCGCGCAGCAGGAGCTTCTGGTCGAGTCCGTCGGCCGCAAGGTCAATCCATACCGAGCCGTCCTCTTTGCGGAAGAATACGCCCTTTTCAAGCCCCTCGTCCACGATATGCTTGCCGAGCAGATATGTCTGCGATTCGTAGTAAATCTTGTCGAAATCCACGCCCAGCGCCTTGTACGTCACGTCGAATCCGTCGTATACCCAGCCGTTCATGGTCTGCCACAGGGAGTACACTTCCGGGTCTTTGGCCTCCCACAGACGAAGCATCTCCTGCGCCTGCCGCATTACGGGAGCGTTTTTCTTCGCCTCTTCCTCGCTCATGCCGCCGGCGGTGAACTCTTTTATCTGCTCCTTGTAGTGTTTGTCGAATTCGACGTAGTATTTGCCAACCAGATGGTCGCCCTTCATGCCGCTCGACTGAGGTGTCTCGCCGCCGCCGTAGAGCTTCCATGCAAGCATGCTCTTGCAGATGTGTATGCCGCGGTCGTTGACAAGGTTCGCCTTTATCACGTTGTGTCCGACGGCGCTCAGAATCCGTGCGACGGAGTATCCGAGCAGGTTGTTGCGGATGTGTCCGAGGTGAAGCGGTTTGTTGGTGTTGGGCGACGAATACTCTATCATTACGGTGCGGCCTGTGGCGGGAAACTCTCCGAAAGAGCCGTCCGCTGTCATCTCGGCGAATCTCTGGCCCCAGAATTCGCTTTTCAGCGAGATGTTCAGAAATCCCTTTATCACGTTGAAGTCAGCGATTAAGTCGCATGAGCTTTTCAGTTTTTCGCCAATCTCGGCAGCTGTCGCCTCGGGCGCAAGGCGGCTTGCGCGCAGCAGCGGAAATACGACGAGCGTGTAGTCGCCCGTAAACTCCTTGCGCGTTTTCTGAATCTGAATGTTTTCTGCCGCCTGTTCTCCGTAGAGTTCGGATACGACCTGACGAAGCGTATCCGCGATGAATTTCTCTATATCCATTCGGGTAATGTTTTCCTTAATTGAGAGTAACTTTTTGCAAAAGTAATGAATTTCCTGATTAAATGGCTACCTTTGCGTCTCGTATTTTATTTTACGCCGGACTATGAGAATCGGAAATGTCGATTTGGGCCCGCGGCCCCTGCTTCTCGCACCTATGGAGGATGTGACGGACCCGTCGTTTAGGTTCATGTGCAAGCATTTCGGCGCCGACATGGTGTACACGGAGTTCATTTCCAGCGACGGGCTTATCCGCGATGCTGCCAAGTCGGTGGCCAAACTCGACATAGACGAGGCGGAGCGTCCCGTGGGCATACAGATATACGGACACCTTGTCGAGCCGATGGTGGAGGCCGCGCTCCGTGCCGAGGCCGCCGGACCGGATGTCATAGACATAAACTTCGGTTGTCCGGTAAAGAAGATTGCAGGTCGCGGCGCCGGCAGCGGCATGATGCGCGATGTGCCGCTTATGGTGGAGATGACGCGGCGCATAGTGGATGCGGTGCGTATTCCGGTTACGGTGAAGACGCGGCTTGGGTGGGACGATGACTCGAAGAACATAGAGGAGATAGCGCTCCGTTTGCAGGACGCGGGCATTGCCGCACTGACGATTCACGGACGCACGCGCGCGCAGATGTACCGCGGAGAGGCCGACTGGACGCTTATCGGAAAGGTGAAGAACAATCCCTCGGTTCATATTCCGATTATCGGCAACGGGGATGTAGATTCCGGTCCGCGCGCTCGGGAGATGTTCGAGCGCTACGGTGTCGACGGGGTGATGATCGGACGCGCCACCTACGGACGGCCGTGGATTTTCCGCGAGATACGGCATTTCCTCGATACAGGACAGGAGCTTGCGCAGCCGTCGGTGAGCGAACGCGTGGATATCGCTACGCGTCATCTTCTCAAATCCGTAGAGGTGAAGGGCGACAAGGTCGGGGTGCTCGAAATGCGCCGTCATCTTTCGAGTTATTTCAAGGGGCTGCCCGACTTCAAGTCTACCAGACTCAAACTCGTGACCTCGCTTTCTGTTCCCGAACTGCTCGAAACACTGCGATATATAGGTGAGCGGTGGGGCGGTTTCGATATGTCTGAAACCGTACCGTCGCCGCTTTCGCATGACCTTTAAAATAGGAAAAGGCTTTCTTTTGATTTCTTTTTGCGTGACTTTTTCTTTCTTTTTCTTGTTTTTGATGGCGAAAGGCCATATATTTGTGTGTCGATAAAAACATACGAAGAGATAAATGGAGAATTCTGTACTTGCTACTGCGCTTGCGCGGGCTACGGATACCAAGGCGCTTAGAATAGGCCGCGGGGTCCTGCCTGCTGCGGTGGAGGTGTTCCGGGAGATATTTCCGGGAGCGCGACCGGTTGTCGTGGCCGATGAGAATACGTATCGTGTCGCGGGCGGCAGACTGCAAACCTGTTTCGAGGATGCGGGACTCAATCCCGATGCCCCGTATATATTTACTGATGCGGACCTGCATGCCGAGTGGCGGTTCGTCGAGATGCTCGACCGTGTGCTCGCGGCTACCGATGCGGTGCCCGTGGCGGTCGGCTCCGGAACGATAAACGATTTGACCAAGTTGAGTTCGTTCCGCAACTCTAAAAGATACATGACGGTGGCTACGGCGGCTTCGATGGACGGATACACTGCGTTCGGAGCGTCGATTACGTTCCAGGGGGCCAAGCAGACATTCTCGTGCCCTGCACCCGCGGCCGTTGTCGCTGACACGGAGATAATTGCCGGCGCTCCTGCCGAGATGACGGCGAGCGGATATGCTGATTTGTTCGCCAAGGTGCCGTCCGGTGCCGACTGGATTGTTTCGGATGCGCTGGGCGTGGAGCCGCTGGACGATTTCGCCTTCTCGCTGGTGCAGGACGGTCTGAAAGATGCTCTGGCAGAGCCCGAAGGCGCTCGGGCCGGTGATGTCGACTGCATCGAGAAACTTATCCGCGGTCTGTTGCTGGGAGGTTTTGCGATGCAGGCCCATAAGTCGAGCCGTCCGGCAAGCGGCGCGGAGCATCAGTTCTCGCACCTGTGGAATATGGAGCATCATACCATGGCTGACGGGCGGGTTCCGTCGCACGGATTCCAGGTCAGCATAGGCATGCTCGTCTCTACGGCGTTGTACGAGCAGCTGTTCAGGGAGGATATGTCGGCGCTGGATGTGGAGAGGTGCGTGGCGGCGTGGCCGAGTTTGCAGGAGGCGGAAAGGCGGGCTGAGGCTATGTTCAGGGATACGGATTTCCCGACTATCGGTATGACGGAGACGGCTGCCAAATATGTCGATGCGGAGGGCCTGCGGAGGCAGCTTCTTGTCCTGAAAAACAACTGGCCGGACATAAAGGGCCGTTTGCAGTCGCAGATAGTTTCTTTTGATGAGGCTGTGGCGCGGTTGTCGGCTGTCGGGGCGCCTGTCAGGCCGGAGCAGATAGGCATCTCGCGTCAGCGTCTGAGAGACAGCGCTATACGTGCGCAGCACATACGCCGCAGATTTACAGTTCTGGACCTCGCCGTGAGGACATGCAGGCTGGACGGATGGCTCGATGCCCTGTTCGGCAAAGGCTGCATGTGGGAGATTTGAAGCTGTTTTTTAGTTTAGTGGGTGGAGTCCGGGAAGTTTCCGGACTCTGTTTTTTTTGTGAACAGCCGGTTGGGCGGTGTTAGCGCAGGAGCGGGTGCGGAATTGTATATAGTTGTATAAAATAGTATATAATTGCCAAAAACGGATTATATTTGTACTTTGTAACAAAGTGAAGTGGAATTTTAAATTTCAGCATGACTATGGCTTCCGTAATGAGTATCGCCGAAAGACACAAATATATCCTTTCGATTCTGAAACGTGACGGGTTCATCCGCGTGACGGATGTCGCCCGTGATTTGGATGTGACGACAGTCACGGTCCGCAAGGACTTCAAACAGTTGGAGGATATGGGACTGCTTTACCGCACTCACGGAAGCGCATGCCCTGTCAATCCGCATGTGGCGGACCGCAGCGTGTCGGTCAAGGAGCAGCTGAACAGGTCGCAGAAACAGGCTATCGCCTCGGCTGCGGTGGAGCTGATAGATACGGATGATTCCATAATGGTCGCGTCGGGCTCCACGATATGCGCCTTCGCGGAAAAGATAGGGGCCTCGCAGGGGGCGCTCAACGTGGTGACATCGTCTCTGAAAGTCTCGCTTATACTCAACGGACTGGAAAATGTCAACGTCATCCAGCTGGGCGGGGTGATTCACAAGAAGTCGCTGGCGGTGCGCAATCTGTCGCTCTCGGAGTTCGACCGGTTCACATGCTCCAAGCTGTTTATAGGTGTCGACGGACTCGATGCCGAGTACGGCGTCACCACCTCCAACCTGGAAGAGGCCGAACTTACCCGGCGCATGATGGCCGTCTGCTCGAAGACCATAGTGCTTGCCGACTCGTCGAAATTCTCGCAGCGCGGTTTCGGCAAGATATGCAATCTCGACCAGATTCATACGGTCATCACGGACAGCGGGTGCTCGGAGTCCATGATTAAGCTTATGGAGGAGCAGGGTATAAGGGTCGTGATTGCCGGTTGACGGGGCATGCTGCGGACGGCGCAGTAATAATCCATATCTGAAAAACGTTAGTTATTGTTCTGTACGGAATATTTACAGTGCCTCATAATTTGTAAGTATTTTATATTATTTGCCGCGGTGTAGTGCGCCGTTAAGCAAAAATATGAATATATTTGCAACTGCGGCCTGCGGTGCCGGTTACAGTTTGAAGGATGATGAAGAAAAGAGAGATTTGTTTTATGTCGATTGTGAGTATATTCGCCGGGCATACTGCTAAGGGCGGCGCCGGACGGACACACGGCGGAGGCCGCTGGGCCGGAATGTTGTGCTTTGCGGTATTTCTTGTATCATTTCTGCTGGCGTCGGGCAGTGCCGGCGCTCAGTCTAAAACCGAAAGCGAGCTGTTCAAAATATCGGGGCGGGTGACAGATACCCTTACCGGAAATCCTGTCGAACTGGCCACGTTCCTTCTCGACGGAACGCAGAGTGCTATGACGGACAAGGAGGGGCGTTTCACTCTCTCCGGAGTGCGTGCGGGAGAGCATTCATATGTCGTTTTTGCACTCGGGTACAAGACGGTGGAGTCGAGCGTGGATGTAAAGGAGAACATTGCGGATTTCGACGTGAGTATGAATTCTCTGAATTTCGGACTCGAAGAGGTCGTGGTGACCGCCGTGCCGGTGGCCATGGGGTCGTCATCCGTGATTAACGAGGATGCCATACGGCATATACAGCCCAAGAGTCTGGACGACATGTTGCAGCTGCTGCCGGGAAGTCTGGCCAAGAATCCGAATCTCAACTCGATAGGTCAGGCCGCGGTGCGGGAGATAAGTTCCGATGCCAACAATGCCATGGGTACCGCAATCATTCTGGATGGCGCCCCGCTGTCCAACGACGGCAATATGCAGGCTCTGTCTCCGACGCTGGCCGGTTCCAAGACCAACACATCGAACAACGGCATGGCGCAGCAGAGCGCTTCGGCGGGAGGTGTGGATATGCGCACTATCTCTGCGGACAACGTCGAGTCGTTGGAGGTCATACGCGGAATTCCGTCCGTGGAGTACGGCAACCTTACTTCTGGCGTTGTCGTGGTGAAGACAAAGGCGGGCGTTACGCCGTGGGAGGTCAAGTTCAAGGCGGACCCCTTTTCCAAGATGGCCTATGCCGGCAAGGGATTCGCGCTGAAAGGCGGAGGTGCGGTCAATGCGGGCGTGGACTGGTCGCAATCCTTCGGCGATACGCGCCGCCGCTATATGGGCTATGACCGCATTACCGGTTCATTGGGCTATTCCAATGTTTTCAATGCTTCGTCGCGTCCTTTCGTGTTCAACCTCAGGGCCTCGTTCTATTCGAATGTCAACAATCAGCGCAAGGACCCGCAGATGGATGTCCTGGGCGAGACATTCTCCAACAGCAACATCGGCGGACGTCTGAGCGTGGAGGGCGACTGGAAAGCCTCTGGCGTCGTGGTCTCCAACGTGGGATACAGCTTGAGTGCTTCGGTCTCGCATCAGAGCGACAGGCTTCACTCGTATGTGGCTACGCCCAACGGCGTTGTGACCAATACATTGGAGCCGGGAGTGGCCGAAGGACTGATTTTGAGGCAGACATACTATTCGGACTACAAGATAGACGGACTGCCGGTAAACGTCTTCGGCGTGATTAAGGCCAACAGGCTCATTCAGTTTCTCGACCACAGCTATACCAATGTGAAGATTGGCGTGGACTGGCGTCTGGATATGAACAAGGGCCGGGGCGTGGTGTACGATATACATACTCCTCCCCAGATGGGCGGCTCGCAGACGCTTCGTCCGCGTGTCTTCCGGGATATTCCGGCACTGCACAACCTGTCGTTTTTCGCCGAGGACAAGTCCTCCGTGGAACTTATGGCTCACACCCAGCTGCAATTCCAGGCCGGAATACGTCTGACGCGCATGTTCCTCGACCGGGCGCGTTGCGGACAGAACGGGATGTTTCTTGTGGAGCCGCGCGTGAATCTTTCATACGAGTTTCTCAACCGCGACAACAACAGGATTTTCGACGAACTTAGCGTTACGGGCGGATGGGGTATCTCGCACAAGGCCCCGTCGATGCTCTATCTGTATCCGGATTACGCCTATTTCGACAATGTCGGTCTGAGCTACATGGGCGGCGAAGACAACTCGATGGCTCTGGTAACTACCGACGTCATAACATCAACGTCAAATGCGTCTCTAAAACCGGCCCGGAGCCGCAAGTGGGAGGCCGGACTGAGTTTTCAGATAAGGCAGGTCAGCGGCGTTGTTACATATTTCGACGAGCGGCATACCAATGAGTTCGGATTCTCGGCCGTGCCGCATTTCTCGCATTTCAACAGGTATCAGGTGCCTTCCGGAGCGACATCGCTGGCTTTCGACGCGGCTTCGGGCTCCCTGTCGTATCTCGGAAAGGACGGCGTGCGCCATACTGCCGAGACGGTGGCCGACACGCTGCTTCTGACGTACAACGTTCCGGACAACAGCTACATGACCAAGAAACGCGGCGTCGAATACACGCTCAACTTCGGGCAGATACGTCCTATTCGCACATCGGTGATAGTGGACGGCGCATGGTTCTGTGTGGAGCGCATACGCACTAAGAGTTCATTCTCGACCGTGCGGAGCAATTATCCCTATCTGCGGCAGATGCCTGCCGGTTCGGGAAGCATAGAGAGCCGTGTGAACACCAATTTCCGTTTCATAACCCACATCCCGAAACTGCGGCTCGTGTTCTCGACCACCGTGCAGGTCGTCTGGTATGAGAGCTATCAGAATATCTACCGCCAGGGACAGAACCTGTTCGCGCAGACCGCCGACGGGAAGAACCTTTATGTAGCTCCCGAGGGATTTTACGACAGGGCCGGAAACTATACGGCATGGCAGGACGGATTCGAATCGCAGACGCGTTACGGCGAGATGATTAACAAATACATGCTTACGTCGTTCGACAAGGAGGTTTTCCGTCCGTGGGTCATGCTCAATTTCCGCATGACGAAGGAGCTGGGGCGCATGCTCGAACTATCGTTCACGGCCAACAACTTCACCAACTCGTCGCGCTGGCATGCCTACCGTTACAAGACCGGCTACAAGCAGGTTTATCCGGACATGTATTTCGGTGCGGAGCTTAAAATAAAAATCAATGCACGCAAATAATACAATTCCTTTAATTTTATTTAATACGTTTTAATTATGAGAAACTACAACAAGTTGTGGACATTGGGTCTGCTGGCAGCCGTGGTTGCCGCATTCCCGTCATGTGACGACAAGGGTGGGGACGAAGTTCTTCCGGGAGCGAAAAAGTACACCCTGTCGGTGAACATCTCTTATCCGGCCGATGTCGACAAGGCGGATATTCAGGGTATCAGTATCGTGGCCTCGAACGAAAAGAACCAGAGCTACTCGATTGATACGACGGCTGTCGAGAGCGTTCAGTTCAGTGTGGCCTCCGGACAGTATTCGATTATGGTCGGCGGCAAGATTTCGGCGGCCGTTACGCTCAACGGTTCGGCCACTGCCGACGTCTATGCGGATGCCGAGGCTTCCGTGGCTCTGGAAACGGTCATGAAGTCGCCTCTGGTTTTCAAATCGCTTTACTATGTATCGTACAACTATTATTTCAGCGACACGTACTTCGAAATCGTGAACAACTCGGACGAGGTGCAGTATCTCGACCAGTGCATCGTCGGCAATATGACCCAGTTGCAGGGAAACCCGTCGCAGTGGGTGGATGCCGGCGGCAAACTTCTCGACCGTTATCCGTTCTACGGCTATGTCGTTGCGTTCCCCGGCTCGGGTACCACCTATCCCTTGCAGCCCGGACAGAGCGTGGTCGTGGCGAATGACGCAACGAATCACACGCCGCTCAACATTCCGGCCGACGGAGTGCAGAAGTCCCCGAATCTTACCGGTGCCGACTGGGAGATATATCTCAACGATGCAGGCCGTTTCTTCACAGATGTGGATTACGATGCGCCCAATCTGGATGTGATTTACACCAATGCCCAGACGAAGTGTTTCGGTATGGGAGCTTTCGGCTCTACGATGGTTCTTGCCAAACTGCCTGACGGTGTTACGCCTTCGCAGTTCGCTGCCGACTCGTCGAATCTCAGCACTATTCCCAATTCGGAAAATACCACATATTATCTGATGATGCCGAGCAAGTATGTTCTCGACGCAGTGGAGATGGTCGACCCCGATTTGGAGACTCCTACGAAGAATCTGCTTACGAAGGATGATGCGGGTTATGTCGGCATGGAGGCATGGTCGGCCAAGGCTATCGCAAGAAAGAGCACGACAGACTCTCAGACCGGCCGCGTATACTACCAGGATACCAACAACTCGTCGGATGACTTCCTCATCGACCAGGATTTGGTGAATTTGGAGTAACGGCCGAATGATTTGATTCTTTCAGTTACGGTTCCGGCCTGACGCACAGACAGGTTTCGGGTCGGAACCTTTTTATCATTAATATTGAATTTATTCACAAGTCGCTTCTTATGAGGATAATTAAAATAACGGGTGCTGCGTTGCTTTCACTGGTCTCGGTCCTGTCTTTTGCCCAAAGTAATGTCCGGTTGCCGCTGTTCGAGGAGTTGAACCGTATCGGCAACGTGGGCCGGTACAGTCAGAATCCCACCGCCATTTACGATAATCCGGTAGGGGACATGGTGCGTATCGATTTGGGATACGGATTGTCCAGGGGCGATTTTCACGATATAGACGAATCTTCCAGGACAGGGGCTTTCGATGCCCGTGTGAAAGGGGCCCACAGATTCGGCAAGGTGGACTGCTTCGGCTCAATCTCGTACCGTTACGGCAGACAGAACGACCGGCGCTGGAATTCGACAATGTACATCACGGATTCCAATCCGTTCATTCTGGCGGATTCTGTGCGGAGCGATTTCCGTGTCGAGGAGTTCGATTTGAGGGGCGGCGTATCTTATACTCCGATAGACCGGCTCTCTCTGGGTCTCAATCTGAGATACCTGACCGGCAGTTCGGCCAATCAGACCGACCCGCGTCCGAAGACGGATGCAATGCATCTGGTAGTAAATCCGGGCGTAACATACCGTTTTAACGACCGTCACGGCTTCGGTCGTTTCATGCTCGGCCTTTCGGCCGACATAGATATTTTGCGCGAGAACATCACGCATACCATAATAAACACGCAGGAATCGTACAGCTATTTCCGTTTCAAGGGGATGGGTGACGTTTCCACCTACACGTCGAGCAGTCTCGGCTCGTATCCCCGCAATTATAGTGGTCAGACATATAAGGGAGCGATTCAGTTTACGGCATACAACAGAGACCGCTCCGTTTCGAATTTCCTGGAACTGTACTATCTCTCCGGCGGCGAGGATGCCCGCGACGGAGGCACGGCGTTCACGTTCATGGGCGGGGATTTCTCCCGCAGCGGATACGGTCTGTCGGACAGATTCATCGTCCGCGGCAGGCGGTTGGAGCATGACATCGCACTGAACGCTTCGTATGAGAAGGCGGACGGCATCTGGTACGACCAGAGGGCCGAGCGCGACCCGAACAACAGTTCCGCAATATATTACAAGATACTTAACAAGTCGCTGATAAACAGGTCGACGGATTACGACCTTTCGCTCAGGTACAGAATGAATGTAATGAATGGCGAGCTGCCGGAGCTGAGCTGGTTCGTCAGCGGACGCATGCTCTCGTCCGAGACGCTGCATTACGAAGGCGACGGCTACTTGCAGAAATATACCGTGGCCGTGACGCGGCTCGGTGCTGAGAAATACGTGTACATGAGAAAGTGTCAGCTTAGCGTTTCGCTGGCCGGAGAATACGCCCTGCCTCTGAAACAGTCGCTGATAGCGATGGAGAAGCTGCTGTCAGAATACACTGCGCCGGCATTCGAATACGACGCGGCATCATACGGAGCCGGTATGTTCAATATCTCGGCTCAGTTTCCTGTCAACTTCTCCGGATTTTCGACATGGATAGGCGTCTATGCCGACGCTCAGATGCGGTTTTATACCGGCAGCCCGAAATACTCAGCACTCTACGATTCGACCCTCTACGGCGTTGTCAGAGCGGGCGTGAATCTGATATTCTGATTTTAGGACGGAAATTAATTAAACCTTTAAATATAATGAGAAAACTTAATCTATTCCTTTGTTTGCTTTTCGTGGCGCAGATGGGTTTTGCGGCCCGGTCCGCACGCGGATTCGCCATCGTGGTGGACAGCGCCAGCTATGCTCAGGCACGTGTGCAGATAGACGCTTATGCCTCCGAGATAGAACGTGGCGGACTTAAAGTCTATACCGTAATCGACCGCTGGGGTGTGCCCGATTCGTTGCGTGCACAGCTGATAAAGCTCCACGCACAGAAAAATGCCCCGATAGAGGGTGCCGTTTTCATCGGCGATATTCCCATTCCGATGATCAGGGATGCCCAGCATCTGACAAGCGCCTTCAAGATGAACCAGAAGACGTACGACAAAAAGGAATCGTCGGTGCCGTCGGACCGTTTTTACGACGATTTCTCATTGGAGTTCCGTTTCCTGGAACGCGATGAGGACAATCCGGCGTATTTCTATTATTCGCTTACCGAGACCTCCGCCCAGAGACTCAGCCCCGACCTGTATACAGGACGTATACGTCCTACGGACTGCGACGGAACCTCGCGTTATGATAAGTTGCGCTCGTATTTGGAGAAGGTCGTGGCGGAGAAGCGCAGCGCCAACAAACTCGACCAGATTCTCTATTTCAGCGGCCACGGATTCGTCTCGGAATCCATGATGGCGCGTATCGACGAGAAGGAGATGCTCTATGACCATTTCCCATGGCTGCGCGGACAGCGCAACGGCATCAGCTATATCGACCATCGTCAGCAGAAGTATATCAAGTTCCGCCTCATGAACGAGATGCAGCGCGAGAATCTTGACTACGCCGTGCTGCATCATCACGGCGACTGGGATACGCAGTACCTCAACAATCTGCCTCTGAACAACTATGCGGCCGACGAGATTGCGTCGGTGAAGCTCTATTTGAGAGAGTCTCTGCGCCATGCCGCCGAACACGGCAAGAACCTCGACACCATAAAGGTCAAGCTGATGAACCGTTTCGACGTGCCGGAGCACTGGTTCGACGGGGCGTTCGACGCTCATGTAAGAGCAAAGGACTCGATTCATCTGTATAATCTGGATTTGTTCCTGAGCGATTTCAAGGACTATCGTCCGGCAGCGCGTCTTGTGGTTCTCGACGCATGTTTCAACGGCTCCTTCCACAGGGACAACAGCATCGCCAATGCCTATATATTCAATGGCGGCAAAACGGTCGCTGTGCTGGCCAACTCGGTCAATGTGTTGCAGGATAAGTGGATAGACCGTTATGTGGGTCTCGTGGGCATGGGTATGTATGCCGGAAACCTGGTCAAGTACGGTCCGTATCTCGAATCGCATCTTATCGGTGACCCGACTTTCGCGTTCGTACCCTCTGTCAAGTCGTTCGATATAAACGAGGCTCTTGTCAGCGGCGGTGTCAAGGTATGGAAAAAGGCGCTCGAAAGTCCCTATCCGACTCTGCGCACCATGGCTATCGAGCAGCTGTTCCGCGCCGGAGTGCTCGGCTCGGACGATTTGCTGAAAATATTCGAGACTTCGCCTTGCGGCATCGTCCGCGTTCAGGCGCTGGTGAATCTGGCCGAGTGCCGCGACGACAATTTCGTGAAGGCACTGTCTCTTTCAATAGGCGACAGTTACGAGATGGTGGAGCGTTTCGGTATGAATATGATAGCCACGTGCGGAGACGAACGTCTGATTCCCGCGCTCATTTCTGCCGCCATTCGCAACAACACCACAGAGCGTATCGAGTTCGGTGTCAAACAAGCGCTGCCTATGTACGATACGCAGAAGTTGCAGGAGGAGCTCGACCGTCAGTTCGACTCTTCGACCGCATATATGGATTCCGATGAAGTGAAAAAGCAGATTGCGCACGCAATAGATGTCAACTCCCGCCGTTGGATTAAGGATATGGAGGCTATCATGGCGCCGGATACCAAACCGACGACGCGCAACAACGATATACGCGCAATGCGCAACTATCATGTGCATCATATGGTGCCGCAGCTGCTGGAATATATGAAAAACTGCGGTGACGAGCAGACGCAGATAGATATGCTCGAAGCCTTCGGATGGTTCCGCCTGTCGTACCGCGCACCGCAGATTGCGGCGGTGGCGCAGCAGATGAGCGGTGACGAGGCATATTCGGCCGCAGTGCGGGCGGAGGCTCTCAAAACATACAACAGACTGAAATAGTTTAAGAATAAGGAGTATTTCCAGAATGAAAATTCGTAACGTTTTACTTGCGGCGGCGATGGCGGTGGGGTGCATGACGCTTCATGCGCAGCAGCGCAAATCGTATCCGGTGCCGGAGCTGACTCCCGAGGTGCAGCGGCTGCTGGATTCGCGCCGGGTGTGGAAGCCTCAGACGCGCGGCGCCCTGCCTGCGAGTGTCGATAATTCCGTTTCGGAGCATTTCCCCGCCGTGTTCAACCAGATAGGCGGTTCGTGCGCGCAGTCGTCAGGCATACGCTACATGTTCACCTACGAGATGAACCGCCTGCTGAACCGCAAGGCGACGGCTCCGGATAATGTATTCAGTTATTTCTACACGTGGAACTTTCTCAATAACGGAGTGGACGAGGGCGGCTGGTCGGCGCAGGGGTTGTATATAGCCCGCAATACGGGAGTGATGACGCTCGCCGATTTCCCCGACCAGACATTTGCCGGACAGTTCCGCTGGGAGAGCGGCTACGACAAGTACATCCGCGCGATGCACTATAAGGTGAACGAGATTCTGACCATGCCTGTGACCACTGCCGAGCAGTTGGAGGTGGTGAAGAGTTATCTTGCAGCAGGGGGCGTCGTGACATTCTCGTCGTACAGCAGCAACTGGAAGATGGACAATTACTACGAGGGGCCTTCGCAGACCGGTTACCGTTCGCTTCTGACGTCGCTCGCCACAACCGGCGCGCACGCCATGACCATTGCGGGATATGACGATACGGTGGAGTTCTCTCCCGAAGAGGGCGTGACTGCCCGCGGCGCGTTTATCGTGGTCAATTCGTGGGGCACTTTCTCGCATGACGAGGGACGCTACTATCTTCCGTACTGGTTTTTCCTTAAACCGCGCAGCGAGTATGCCGACGGCAATATGCTCAGCGAGGATGTGACGGGCATAACGGTTAAGTACCAGGAGCCTAAAATCGTATTCAAGGTGGGCGTCTCGTATACCTCGCGCAACGACCTCGCGTTCGCTCTCGGGGTGGCCGACAAGCCCTATTCCGAGCTGCCGACTCTGAAAATAGCTACCACGACGGCCAACAACCAGGGCGGCGACAATCCCATGTGCGGAACCTACGGGTCGGCTGACATAGAGATGGCTTTCGACTTTACGGATTACCTGCCGCAGGTGGAGGAGATGTCCGAACCTAAGTTTTTCCTCACCGTGACGCGTTCCAACCGCGGCAAGACTTTGGGCAGCGGCCGTATCACGCATTTTTCGGTTCTGGATTTGCGGGATGCGGATTCTCCGCGGGAGTATGTGTGCAGCACGCTCGGCGGCGGAGCTCTGGATATGGGGGACAATGTTTTCGGCGTGGCCACTACGCCCGTGTCGAATACTTCGGCCAGCCCGGTGGCGTGGAACGATAATCTGTATCGTCCGTACAGCTATCCTTTCGTTTTCAGAACCGCATCGGGCCGCTATGCCAAGGTGCAGTTCTCGGATTACGACAGGGAGAAGGGTACGGTGAACGTGCGTTATCTGTATCAGTCGGACGGAACGACGAATATTGCTAATGTGGAGGATTGAGAAGATGAGAAATCGGATTATATGTGCGGCTTTCGCTGCGGTGACAGCATTGGCTGCGGCAGGCTGCTCGACAGAGCGAGGTGACGGACCAGGCAGCTCGCAGAGCCGGAGGGCTGTAATGAATACGGTGTCGATTGCCGTTTCGGATTCTTCGTGGACTTACTTTTCGTTGGAAAAAGGAGGTGTGGTAGGCACGTGTCTGTTGTCGGACACGGAGGCCGACAGGCAGTGGACCATGCGCGACGACTGGGATTTCGCCCTGTGCGGCGACATGATGAGAACCAACAGCGGCACCTCGGGTCCTGGACGGGGCGGTGTGCAGGCCGTGACGCGACAGAACTTCAATGCGCTCGAACAGGCTCCCGTTTCGGGATACGTCGAGGACCGTGACGATATCGTGGTAAGGCGGTGACACACCTGTGTGTCGCAGACAAAAGCGTGTCGGGAAGAGAAAACTTGAATCTCTTCCCGACGCTTTTTTTGTAAGGAGGCGAATATTTTTGTACTTTTGCAAAATTCATTAAGAAACATTGATATATCAAAATGGCGGACGAAAAAATCATATTCTCGATGGTCGGGGTCAGCAAGGTGCTGAACAACCAGAAACGTATTCTGAACAATATCTATCTCTCGTTTTTCTACGGTGCCAAAATAGGTATCATCGGTCTTAACGGCTCTGGAAAATCGACCCTGATGAAAATCATAGCCGGCCTGGACAAGAACTTCCAGGGCGAAGTGGTTTTCTCGCCAGGTTACACCGTCGGCTATCTTGAACAGGAGCCGCAGCTCGATGACAGCAAGACCGTCAAGGAGGTCGTGCAGGAGGGATGCGCCGAGACGATGGCGCTTCTTAAAGAGTACGAGCAGGTGAATGCCCGTTTCATGGAGCCTCTCGATGACGAGCAGATGGCCGCGCTCATAGAGCGTCAGGGCGAACTGACGGAACAGATAGACCATGTGAACGGCTGGGAGATAGATGCGGTGCTGGAACGTGCGATGGATGCCCTGCGCTGTCCGGATGCCGACCAGAGCGTGAAGAATCTTTCGGGTGGCGAGCGCCGCAGGGTGGCTTTGTGCCGGCTTCTGTTGCAGCAGCCCGACGTGCTGCTTCTGGACGAGCCGACCAACCATCTGGATGCCGAGAGCATAGACTGGCTCGAACAGCATTTGCAGCAGTACAAAGGTACGGTGATAGCCGTTACGCACGACCGCTATTTTCTCGACAATGTGGCCGGCTGGATTCTTGAACTCGACCGCGGCGAGGGCATTCCGTGGAAAGGAAACTATTCCGGATGGCTCGAACAGAAGGCCAAGCGTCTGGAAATGGAGGAGAAGCAGGAGAGCAAGCGCAGAAAGACGCTTGAACGTGAGCTTGAATGGGTGAGGATGAGTCCCAAGGCCCGTCATGCCAAGAGCAAGGCCCGTCTTTCGGCTTACGACAAGATGCTTAATGAGGATGCTCGCCAGAAGGAGGAGAAACTCGAAATATATATTCCCAACGGTCCGCGTCTGGGCGATGTGGTTATCGAGGCGCACGACGTGAGCAAGGTATATGGCGACAGAGTCCTGTACGAGCATCTCGACTTCTCGCTGCCGCCGGCCGGTATCGTCGGTGTGATAGGCGCCAACGGAACCGGAAAAACCACTCTGTTCAGGATGATAATGGGACTCGAACAGCCCACTTCGGGCGAGTTCCGTATCGGCGAGACCGTCAAGCTCGCATATGTGGACCAGCAGCACAAATCCATAGACCCGGATAAGACGGTTTACGAGGTTATCTCGCAGAACAGTGAAATCATAACTCTGGGCAACCGTTCGATAAATGCGCGGGCCTATGTGTCGCGTTTCAATTTCAGCGGTTCCGACCAGGAGAAGAAGTGCGGCGTGCTGAGCGGCGGCGAACGCAACCGTCTGCATCTGGCTCTGGCTTTGAAGGAGGAGGGCAACGTGCTGCTTCTGGACGAGCCGACCAACGATATAGATGTCAATACGCTCAGGGCATTGGAGGAAGGTCTGGAAAATTTCGCGGGATGTGCCGTGGTGATATCGCACGACCGCTGGTTCCTGGACCGTATAGCCACGCACATCCTCTCGTTCGAGGGCGATTCGAGCGTGGTGTTCTTCGAGGGCGGATACAGTGAATACGAGGAGCGCAAACGTGCTGCCGGCCAGCAGCCTGCACAGCGTGTTAAATATAAGAAACTCATGGAATAAGTCATGGCAACACAAAAACCATCAATACCAAAAGGAACGCGCGATTTCTCTCCGGCGGAGATGATGCGCCGTACATATATCTTCGATACCGTAAAGAGCGTTTTCCGTCTTTTCGGATTCTCGCCTCTGGAAACTCCGGCAATGGAGAATCTCTCGACCCTTATGGGCAAGTACGGACAGGAGGGCGACAAACTTCTGTTCAAGATTCTCAATTCGGGTGATTTCACCTCGGAGATAACCGGGGACGCATCCGTCTCTGCGGCCGCTCTTGCGTCCAGAATCTGCGAGAAAGGTCTGCGTTACGACCTTACGGTGCCTTTCGCCCGTTACGTGGTGCAGCACCGCGGAGAACTGACCTTCCCGTTCAAGCGCTATCAGATACAGCCCGTATGGAGGGCCGACCGGCCGCAGAAAGGGCGTTATCGCGAGTTCTATCAGTGCGATGTCGATATGATAGGAAGCCGCTCGCTTCTGTGCGAGGTGGAGCTCGTGCAGATTGTGGAGCAGGTGTTCTCTCGCCTGGGAATAAATGTGGTTCTCAAACTCAATAACCGCAAGATTCTTTATGGCATAGCCGAGGCTATCGGTCATGCCGACAAGATGATGGACATAACCGTCGCAATCGACAAACTCGAAAAAATCGGTATGGATGCCGTGTGCGGGGAGCTTGCCGAGCGCGGTATCGGACAGGAGGCTATCGATATGTTGAAGCCTATCCTGACACTCGGCGGCACCACCGGCGAGAAGCTCGACGCTCTGTCGTCCGTCATAGGCTCCTCTCAGACCGGAATGAAGGGTATCGAGGAGATGCGGACCATTTTCAGCACAGCCGAATCTCTGGGCATCGGTCTGGACATGGAGCTCGACCTGTCGCTGGCGCGCGGTCTGAATTACTATACGGGCGCTATTTTCGAGGTGAAAGCCAAGGATTTTGCGATAGGCAGCATCTGCGGCGGCGGACGTTACGACGACCTGACAGGCATATTCGGAATGCCCGACACATCGGGTGTGGGTATCTCGTTCGGAGCCGACAGAATATACGACGTTATGACGGGCTTCGACCTGTTCCCAGCCGAGACCGCTGTGACAACCCGCGTGATGTTCGCCAATCTCGGCGGACAGGAGGCCGTTGTGGCGATGCGCCTTATGTCGCAGCTGCGTGCGGAAGGTATTTCGGCCGAGATTTATCCCGATGTGGCGAAGATGAAAAAACAGATGGAGTATGCCGACAGACGTGCCATACCTTATGTCGTAATCATCGGCAGCGACGAGATGAACAGCGGAAATGCTACGCTCAAAAATATGTGCGACGGTTCGCAGTGCAGCATTCCGTTCGACTCTCTGTCCGGTAGTATAAAATAACGTTTGTTTCCGAACGCAAGTTCAAGGAGGTTCCCTCTTTCGGCTCATTGCGGGTTTGGGGCATGAAACCGCACGCGGCAGGTGATTGTATGTGCCCGTTCCGGCACCCTGTCGGTGTGTTTCGGTCGTATTGTCATGCGGAATGGCCGGTATTTTGCAGATAGGGATGGGACTCTTCGGAGCATCTCTTTCGAAAGGGTTTGCTTGTGCACTCTGCAAGGTTACGGAGGTTTGAAATGATTTATATAATTGCCTGAAACAATGATGAAAAGGTTAATCTGGTCGCTCCTGTTTCTGCCTGCGGCGCTTTATGCCCAGTTTCCGGGACAGCAGGCCGCGCGCAACGCTCAGACGCAGGCGCAGAAGCTGTCTCAGTTCTATCGTATTTTGGCCGGAAATTATGTCGATACGGTGAACTACGAAGCGGTTGTTGAGGACGGCATCAAGGAGATGCTCTCGCAGCTCGACCCGCATTCCACGTACCTTACCGCCGAGGAGATGGAGCAGGCACGGCAGTCTTTCGACGGCAGTTTCTCCGGGATAGGAGTGGAGTTCAACATAAAGGATGACACCATAATAGTCGTGAATACAGTACCGGGCGGTCCTGCCGAAACGGTAGGTGTCAGGGCCGGAGACCGCATCGTGGGCGTGGACGGACGCTCTGCCGTAGGAGTCGGGCGCTCGGATGTGCCGGGGTTGCTGCGCGGCCCGAAAGGCAGCCGTGTGGAGATAGATGTGGTCAGACGCGGAGCCGGACGCAGACTCGGCTTTGTAATCGTGCGGGGTGACATTCCGATAAGTACGATAGATGCTGCATATCTTGCGGCCCCCGGTGTAGGGTATATCAAGGTTAACAGATTCGCCGGCAATACCGTTTCGGAGTTCGTGCACTCTTTCAATGATATTGGCCGCCCTCAGGCGCTGATTCTCGATTTGCGCGGCAATGGCGGCGGACTGCTCGACCAGGCGATAGGTCTGAGCGAGTTCTTCCTTAAAAAAGGCGAACAGATAGTTTCGACAGAGGGCAATCTGGTGGCTCCTACGGTGGCCTATGCCCGTCGGGACGGAGAGTTCGACGGACGGCTTGTGATTCTTATGGATGAAGTGAGCGCGTCGGGCAGCGAGATAGTGGCAGGGGCCATGCAGGACTGGGACAGGGCGCTGATTGTCGGCCGGCCGAGCTTCGGAAAGGGGCTTGTGCAGCGTCAGTTCGTTCTGCTGGACGGTTCTGCCGTGAGGCTGACCATAGCCCGTTACCATACACCGACCGGCCGTGTGATACAGCGCCCGTTCGAAAATGGCAAGAAGGATGAATATTACAGGGCGTATGCACGCCGGTTCGCGGTGCGTCATGACTCGATAGAGGACGGAGCGCCGGAGTTCAAGACGCTCTATTCGTCCAGACGCGTGTATGGCGGCGGCGGAATCTACCCCGATATATATGTGGAACGCGACACTGCGGCATATACGCCATGGCTGAGCGGAGTTGTAATGAGCGGTACGCTGAATGATTTTGTAATCGGTTATATGGATTCGTCGCGTAACCGGTTGAAGAGGATGTATCCGGATTACGGGAGTTTCGAGAAAGGGTTCAGTGTCGATGACGCCATGCTCGGCGATATAGCGGATTTGGCCCGCAAAAACGGTGTGGAGTATGATGAGAGTCAGATTGCTGTCTCGGCTCCGTTGCTTAGAACGCAGGTAAAGTCTCTGCTTGCCCAGAAACTGTGGGGAACGAACGAGTATTACCGCACATTGAACGGCAGCGGTATGGATTCTGTCTATAATGTCGCGTTGCGGGTTGTGGAGGCGCTGCCGGAAGGACGGATAACGGATGATTCCGTATCCGCTTTGTATTCCGCCCCCGGCGGGTATTCTGTCGCTGCGGATTAACTTCTCCGGTTCGCATTTCCGGCGGGTTTAAAATAGGGTTTTGCACGTAGTTTTCCAGCACGTCACATTTAACGGGGCTTAAATGAGGGGCGGAGTCTGAGAAATTTTTGAGAGAATGAAAATGAGCGTGCTTTCGCGTGGCGAGTCTGCGGCCCGCGAAGGCATAGGTGAGCTGAACTGTAAATTGTATACAAGCGAAAAATATGCAGGCGGGCTGTCGACAGCCCGCCTGCAATTAGTATGTGCCCACCCTTAACCTGACAGGGTTGATGCAGCTTGTAGGTTACTCCGGTTTTACGGTTCTGAGGAACAGTTCTTCGAGCTGCGCGTCGTCTATTGCCGAGGGGGATTCGAGCATCATGTCGCGTCCGCTGTTGTTCTTCGGGAAAGCGATGTAGTCGCGGATGGAGTCCGAGCCTCCGAACAGCGAGCACAGACGGTCGAACCCGAACGCTAAACCTCCGTGGGGAGGTGCTCCGTACTTGAATGCGTTGATAAGGAATCCGAACTGTTCTTCGGCTTTTTCGGGGGTGAATCCGAGAGCGTGGAATATGCGCTGCTGCAACTGCGGGTCGTGGATACGAATCGAGCCGCCGCCGATTTCCGTACCGTTGACTACGAAGTCGTATGCGTTGGCGCGCACGCGTGCAGGGTCGGATTCGAGATACTGCGCGTCCTCCGGTTTGGGCGATGTGAACGGGTGGTGCATAGCGTAGAAGCGCTGCGTCTCCTCGTCCCACTCGAACATCGGGAAATCGACGACCCACAGCGGGGCGAATTTCGAATGGTCGCGCAGTCCGAGCAGTTCGGCCACGTGCAGACGCAGTGTGCAGAGCTGCGAGAGAGTCTTGAACTTTTCGCCGCACAGTATCAGCACGAGGTCTCCTGCCGCAGCTCCGGCCTTTTCGGCCATAGCCTTCACCTGTTCCGGGGTGTAGAATTTGTCGACGGATGATTTGACGCTGCCGTCGGCTTCCTGGCGAATCCATATCAGACCTTTGGCGCCTACCTGCGGCCGTTTTACGTAGTCTGTCAGAGCGTCTATCTGTTTGCGGGTGTATGATGCGCAACCTGTTGCGGAGATGGCGCCGATGTATGCCGCATCGTCGAATACGGAGAATCCGTGGCCTTTGGCTATATCGGTTATTTCGTGAATCTCCATGCCGAAGCGCAGGTCGGGCTTGTCCGAACCGTAGCGTTCCATAGCCTCTATCCACGGCATGCGCAGGAACGGTTTGTCGAACTCGATGCCGAGCACCTGGCTGAACATGTGCTTGGCCCAGCGCTCGAATATTTCCAGTACGTCCTCCTGCTCGACGAACGACATCTCGCAGTCTATCTGCGTGAATTCGGGCTGACGGTCGGCTCTGAGGTCCTCGTCGCGGAAGCATCGCACGATTTGGAAATAGCGGTCGTATCCGGCAACCATGAGCAGCTGTTTGAGGGTCTGCGGCGACTGAGGCAGGGCGTAGAATTCGCCGGGGTTCATGCGGCTCGGAACCACGAAGTCGCGTGCTCCTTCCGGAGTCGACTTTATAAGGTACGGTGTCTCGATTTCGAGGAATCCCTCGCTGTCGAGGAAGTTGCGCACGGCATGGGCCATTTTGTGCCGCAGAATCATTGCGCGTTGCAGCGGTCCGCGACGCAGGTCCAGATAACGGTATTTCATGCGGAGGTCGTCTCCGCCGTCCGAATTGTCCTCGATTGTGAATGGCGGTGTCTGCGCGCGGTTGAGTATTTCGATGCGGTTTGCCGACACCTCTATGTCGCCGGTAGGAATCTTTCCGTTCTTCGACTGCCGCTCTCTGACAGTTCCCTCGACCGTGATTACGAATTCGCGGCCCAGCTCCGATGCTGTCTGCCTTACTTGCTGCTCTGAACTCTCTTCCACCACAATCTGGGTTATTCCGTAGCGGTCTCTGAGGTCGATGAATGTCATGGCTCCTAGGTTGCGCACTTTCTGTACCCATCCGGCCAGTTTCACATTTCGGCCGAGGTGTTCCATTCTGAGTTCTCCGCAGGTATGGTCTCTGTACATATTTGGTATTGTTTTAGTAATTCCGAATTTATTGGCTACTTTTGCAAAGTACAAAAGTATGTATTTTTTATGGAAACCGTTAAAAAGGATGACGAATTTTTCATGCGTCAGGCAATAAATGAAGCCCGTCAGGCGCTTGAAGAGCAGGAGGTGCCTATCGGAGCAGTCGTGGTATGCGGGGAGAGGATAGTCGGTCGCGGACACAACATGACGCAGCGTCTGTCCGATGCCACGGCGCATGCGGAGATGCAGGCTCTGACGGCTGCCGGTTCCACGCTCGGCGGCAAGTATCTGTCGGACTGCACGCTTTACGTGACGGTAGAGCCGTGCGTCATGTGTGCCGGAGCCTGTGCATGGACTCAGATAGGGCGCATAGTGTACGGGGCGGCGGATGCCAAACGCGGCTTCCTGCGCTTCGGACCCGGGGTGCTGCATCCACGGACCGAACTTTGCGGAGGTGTCCTGGAAGAGGAGTGCGGCGGTATGGTCAGCCGGTTTTTTGAAAAAAAACGGCACCGGATTGGGTAGGAAGATAAAAAAGTATAATTTTGTACTCTCGAACTAATACTAAAATACAAAAGATAGAAAATGAACAGAATTAAATTAGCATTGTCAACTGCCTGTGCGTTGTTCGCATTTGCAGTCGTTTCGGCCCAGAGTGCCGGCGATATCGTCGCCAAATACAACGAGGCGGCCAAACTTATCGAGGCTAAGAATTTCGCGGGAGCGATTCCTGCGCTTTCCGAGGTCATCAAGACCGGAGACGGCGTGGAGGGTGCGGAGGAGACCGTAGCCGCAGCCAAAAAATATATCACCACCTGCTGGTTCATGAAGGGAGGACGCGAGATGCAGAGCGGAAAGACCGACGATGCGTTGCAGTCGTTCACCACGGCGGCCTCGCTCAGCGATGAGTACGGCGATATCGCAACCGGCAACAAGGCCAAGATGTGGGTTGGCCGCGTGGTTCTCCAACAGGGTGCCGATGCTTTCAACAACAAGGATTATGCTACCGCCGCTTCTGTTTTCGAGAAGGGTTACAAGGCCAATCCCAAGGATACGACGATTGCCATGAACCTGGCCATGAGCTACTGCGAGATGGGTGATTTGGCCAAGGGCGGAGATGTGTACAAAAGCATGATAGAACTGGGCGGAACACATGGAAAGTATGCGGCTGTTGCAGCTGCCGCCAAGGACAAATATGCCTATTACAATACGTTGGAGGCTGTGAAACTCTCCGAGGAGAAGAAGTACGCCGAGGCTGAGGCGCTTATCGATTCTGCTCTGACAGTCGTTCCGCAGAGTGCGGAGCTTAATATGCTCTATCTGCAAACGCTGAACAATACCAAGCAGTACGACAAGCTCATCGCTGCCGCCCAGAAGGCTATCGACGCTCAGGGTACCGACGAACTTAAAAGCGATGCTGTGTTCCTGCTCGGCGCCGCTTATCAGAACAAGGAGAATTATGCGAAAGCTATCGAGGCCTATTCTCAGGTAACGGCAGGCGGTAATGTCGCTACTGCCAAGGCTCAGATTGAGGCTCTTTCGAAAATCAAGAAATAGTGACTTCGCAGTGAGATGAACGGGGTTGCCTTTGCAAAGGCAGCCCCGTTCATTTTCGTAATTATCGGCTTTATGCCTCCTGTCGTATTTTGCGGCTCCGCGGAGCCGCGCGGAGACAGCGGGCCTCCGCACGACTGCATGTTTAAAGTGGAATAGGTCCGATTTTATGCGTGTGGCGGAGTGTCGTGCGGAATGGAGACCGGATTCGCTTTTTATGATGTCTTGGCTGTACCTTTTACCTTGTAAAAGATGCTTCCGCTCGGCAATGGCAAATTTATTTGTCATTGCTCTCGCTTTTGGTCATATCGTTGACTGCCGTCGAAGATATTCCCGCTCGGCAATGGCGAATTTATTTGTCATTGCTCTCGCTTAGTCATATCTTTGCATACGGATTATGAGTCGTAATGTCATAGAACTGCTTGCTCCGGCCCGCGATTTGGCAGCGGGAGTGGCCGCGATAGAGTGCGGTGCCGATGCCGTGTACATAGGCGGTCCCGGATTCGGTGCCCGCCGGGCTGCCGGTAACTCCGTTGAGGATATAGAACGTCTGGTACGGTATGCCGCACAGTTCGGCGCAAGGGTATATGTGACCATGAATACCGTGCTGATGGACGAGGAGTTGCGTGAGGCCGGGCATGTGGCACGACAGGTTGTGGATGCAGGTGCGGCGGCTCTCATAGTGCAGGATTTCGCATATCTGCGTATGGGGCTTTCGGGCGTGGAGCTGCATGCGTCCACGCAGATGTGCAACTGCGAGCCGGAATGGGTCCGGTTTCTTGCGGATTGCGGCTTCTCGCGCGTGATACTCGAACGCAACATGTCGCTGTCCGATATTCAGCGTGTGGCGCAGGGTACGGAGGTGGATTTGGAGTGTTTCGTTCACGGGGCGGTGTGCGTGGGATACAGCGGCAGATGTTTTATGAGCCGCAGCATGGGTCCGCGTAGCGGTAACCGTGGAGAGTGCAGTCAGCCTTGCCGCATGACCTATGATTTGGTGACGGCGGACGGACGCGTGCTGGAACGGGGCAGACATCTGCTGTCGGTTCAGGATTTGAATCTTGCGGACAGAGTGTCGCGGCTTATGGATGCGGGCGTTAGTTCGTTCAAGATAGAGGGACGGCTCAAAGACGAGCTGTATGTGCGTAATATCGTGGCATATTATCGCGCGGCAATAGACGAGGCGATGGCTGCACGTCCGCATCTCGTGCGTGCGTCCCAGGGCCGAAGCCGTGTGGATTTCGAGCCCAATCCGCTTAAAGTGTTCTCACGGGTGCAGGGACGTTATTTTTTCGACGGACTGCGTGCGGATGTGGCGTCGCTCGACACGCCGAAATCGGTCGGCGAATGTGTCGGCCGCGTGGCGGAGAAGGGGCGCGACTGGTTCCGTCTTCAAGAGGTGAGCAATCTTGCCGCTTCGGACGGAATATGTTTTTTCAGCAGAGGGGAGCTTCGCGGCACGAGCGTCAACAAAGTGTCGGACTGCCGCGTCTGGCCGAACCGTATGGACGGTATAGAGCCGGGAATGGATATATACAGAAATTATGATTCCGCATTTGCAGCTCTTGTCATGCGTCCCGGACGCCGCCGAACGATAGATGTGCATGCCGCGGTGAGGATGGATGACTGCGGGATTGCACTTGCCGTGAGAGATGAATACGGATTCGAGGCCGGCAGTCGTGTGGATGGCAGTTTCGAAGATGCGGCCAATGAGCAGCGCATGATTTCCGTCATACGAGCTCAGATTTCCAAGAGTGGCGATACGATTTTCGATGTCCGGGATGTGAGCATCGGGGGTCGCGTGCGTTTTGTACCAGTATCGGTGCTGAATGCATTGCGCAGGGAGGCGCTGGATGCGCTTCTGAACGAGAGAGTGTCACGCGGTGTGGCTGTGCGTCCGGGTGTCGAGAATCCGGAGGCCTTGTATCCTTACACTGCGGTGTCGGAATACGAGAATGCGACCAACCGTCTGAGCCGTGAGTTCTATCTGGGGCATGGGGCCGTATCCGTCGCTCCGGCTCTGGAAACACAGCCGGATATGCGCGGTCGCAGGGTGATGACCACGCGCTACTGCATACGTCGTCAGACGGGCTGTTGCCTGAAAGAGCATCCGGACCGCAGCGGCAGCCTTTTTCTGGTGCATGGAAACATGCGTTACCGTCTGGAATTCGATTGCAGGCGGTGTATGATGAATATATATTGCGATGAAACGAAACGATAGATTGGCGGTCCCCGAACTTTTGTCGCCACGGTGGACTGATTATGAACTCATCGACAGCGGCGACGGGTGCAAGTTGGAGCGTTTCGGACGTTATGTTGTTTCGCGTCCCGAGGCCCAGGCCATATGGCGCAAGACCCTTTCCGATGCAGAGTGGGAGAAGATGGCGCATGCCGTGTTCCGCCGGGATGCCCGCAGCGAGGAGCGGGGCGAATGGATTTGCAAGGCGGGAATGCCGTCGCGCTGGACTGTGCGGTATGCCTATAAGGATATGAAACTCGAAATGAGACTCGGGCTCACGTCGTTCAAGCATGTCGGCATCTTTCCCGAGCAGGCCGAGAACTGGAATTTCATTTACGACTGTGTGAACGGAATAGGCGCTGCGGGGCGTTCAGCCAGAGTGTTGAATCTGTTCGCATATACCGGTGGCGCGAGTCTTGCCGCCCGCAGTGCCGGTGCCGAGGTTACACACGTGGATTCGGTGCGTCAGGTTGTCGGCTGGTCGCGCGAGAATATGGAACTCAGCGGTATGGAGGGCATACGCTGGATTGTGGACGATGCCTTGAAGTTCGTGCGGCGCGAGGTCAAGCGTGGCCGTCGCTATGACGGTATCATTCTCGATCCTCCGGCATACGGGCGCGGCCCTGACGGCGAGAAGTGGATTCTGGAACAGAATATAGGGCAGATGCTCGAATGCTGTGCCTCCCTGTTGGAGCCGCACGATAGTTTTCTGGTCCTTAACCTGTATTCTATGGGGCTCTCCGCACTGCTGGCCAAAAGCATAGTCAACCAGACGTTCGGTCCGGCCGCAGGCGAACAGTTCGGCGAACTCTACTTCACCGACAGCGGCGGGAAGAATCTTCCGCTGGGCGTGTATTACCGGATGAGGCGGTAGGGGCATGCCGGCTTCGAGGAGGCGATATTGCGGCAATGATTGTCTCCGGCGGCTGTGACACCGCCCAAAAGATTTGTGGCGCCGGCCTTTGGGCCGGTTTTTGTGCAAAACCGTATGTAACAGACGAAAAAATATGACTACTATACTTGTAATTGTTTTCGGAATTGTGGCAGGATGCCTGCTCGATGTGCTTGTCGCGCTGGTGGGCAGCAAACGTAAGATAGGGTTCGGATGGACGCTGTTTTGGAGCCTGGTTTTCACACCTCTGGTTGGGCTGGTGATAGCTCTGCTTTCGGACCCGCTGCCACAGGGCGAAAGCCGCTGGGGGTGCCTGTGGCCTGTGTTGATTTGTCTGATTTTGACAGTTGCTGCGGCTGTCGGTCTTTTTATGCTCGGCTTTCTTGCCTGCGGGGCCTAACGAATCTTTATCTGATACATCTGCCCGTTTATTTGTGTGAAGCACATGCAGAGCTTTCCGCCTTGGCGTATGCCGAGTTGCGCGGCGATTTGTTGTGCCGACAGCGGAAATTCGCGCCGCATGATGTCGGCCTGCCTGATGCCTTGTCTGCGCAGCTGTGTTTTGAGGCTTTTCGGGGAGAACGGTTCTATGCTCTCTATTTCGAGAACCCGTCCGAAGGGCGATGACGGAACCTGCCGGGCGAATCCGTATCCGTTTTCGGAATAGGAGAATGCGCCCGATGATGACAGATATCTTCTGACACACCGTATCTTGGCGAGCGATACGTCCGGTACGATAAGGTACCGGTATCTCTCAGGACTGAATGTATCATCGGCGGCTGCGTCGGTGTCATCGGCGGCAAAGCTGATTTCCTGCTTGCGGTCCGCCATGACGGCCGTAAGGGTGCATCCTTCCGTATCCGCGCCGCATTCGACTGTCAACTGCTTGCATTCGCCCGATTCCGACAGTGCGCTTATCCTTGCGTCGGGGCCGAATATGCGTATGGCTTCGGCTGTGTCGAACATGGGCGACAGTTTTACGGTCAGATTGTCCGCGGCGGCTCTCAGTGCAGGAAGCAGTGCGAGAATATCCGGAGAGCAGTCTTGCAGCAGCACCATTTTGCGGCCGCCCTCGTCACGTCTGTCCGGGTCCGCGTATATCATGTCCGCATGGCCTGTGAACGATTGCAGGAAATTTTCGGCCGTGTCGTTGACCACCTCGATGTTGGTTATGCCGAGCCGGGCGAAATTCTCTTTTGCGACCGCGGAGAGCACTTCATCGCGTTCGACGGCTATCACCCGCTCGAAATTCCGGCTCAGATACATGCTGTCTATTCCGAGTCCGCACGTAAGGTCCACACACAGCCTGCCGCCCCTGACGAGAGTCTCGGCGCATGTCTGGGAACTTGACTGTTCGAAAGCCAGCGACGGAATGATGCACCGGGACTGATAGTAGGCCGGCAGTTTCGTGCGGGCCCGCGAGAGATATTTTATCTGAGTCGCGATAAGACCTGCGTGCGGAAGATTTTTTTCGAGCGCTATTTTCATCGGGTCCGCGCCTATTCGTTCTTCTATCTGTTCCCTCACCCGGGCAGAGAGCAGTATATGTAACTCTTGAAGTGTCATGAAGCGAATGTCTGAGGTGTGTTCTTGTTATTGGCGACATGGTAGTATATGGCGGTTGCGGCTGCCATAGCGGCATATATGGCGAGCACTGCCGGCAGCGGGATATGTACCTCTGCGGACGAGAAATCCGTGGCAGCCAGCGCTTCTATTATCCGGTTCTGGAATCCGGCCGCACGGGACAGTATTCCGGCGACCAGGCCTGCGGCCGCAGGAATAGGCGCCGCAATCCAGAAAAGCGAGACGAGTATTATGATGTGGGCCGTGAGAATGATTGCGGGATTCAGGATGAATCCTGCGAGCGGAATCCTGCCGAACCGGTATGCTGTCAGCGGTGCGAGTGCTGCGGAGGCTATGATGCCGATTACTATCATGCTGTTTATGATGTTGACTGTCTTCCATCTGCAATGGATTGGCCGCATGGCCGGCGCAGCCCAGAATATTATTGCAGTTACGGCGGTGAACGACATCTGGAATCCGGTGTCCAGCAGCAGGGCCGGACGAGAGGCGAGCATGAGTACGGCGGCGGAGCATATCGCGTTGAACGAGTTGTAGACCGACCCTGTTGCGGAGCACAGTTGCAGGGCGGAGAACATTATTGCCGCGCGGACGGCCGAAGGCGCTGCACCGCTCATCGCGACGAATCCCCATACGGCAGCTGTGGCTGCGATGTTCTTGATTATGTGACCGTAGCGCAGCAGCGGCAGAAGATACAGCAGTGCGTTTACGATTATGAATACTATTCCCACGTGCAGTCCGGATACGGCCAGAAGGTGTGCGGCTCCGGTGCCTGAATATGCTTTCCGGATGCCGGGACTCAGGCCCGAGCGCATCCCCGCTGTCATTGCGACGCAAGTCTCGCGGCAGTCGCCGCTCATGTCAAGGCGTCTGAGACGTTCGGCAGCCCGTGATTGAAGTGTTGAGACGAAGCCGCCTGCCGGATTTTCGCTGCTGCGGGAGCGGACAATGCGGCTTGCGGCCGGAATGTATGTGCGGCTGAAAAAACCGCGGCCTCTCATGTGCCGCGTGTAGGACGATGTGCTGTCGGCAAGAGGCTTCACGTATGCGGAACATATAATCTGCTCCCCGGCCCTTACGTGCCGGGAGCTGTCAATATACAGTACGGTGTTCTCGCGGCATCTGTGCCACTGGCCCGGGACGCGGCTCCATGCCCCGCAGCGGGCTTCGGCGCGCACGGTCCGCGCGGAGGAGGTGGCGGATACCGGTCCGAGTATTTGAAGCTCCACTCTCAGAGGTTCATGCGGCAGGGCGGGGGTGTATGCCTGCGCACCGGTTATGGCGCATCCGAAAAACATAATGGCGAGCCATACCGATGCTCCTGCCGACATGCTGCGGCCTTGAAGCATCACGCCTGCGCCGCAGAACAGCATGCACAGTACGGCAGCTGCCCATACCGGCATTCCGGTGTAGATTCCCGTCAGAATTCCGGAACACAGCGGAAGGAGGATTCTTGACATCGGGGCTGTCGGCATTCCGTATCGAGACATGGCGTGCGGGTCTTTTTTTTATCTGCCCCAGCTCTCTCTGTCGAGAGAGCGGTAGGATATGGCTTCGGCTATGTGCGCGGAGGTGATATTCTTTTCCGCGGCCAGGTCGGCTATCGTGCGTGCCACCTTCAATATCCTGTCGTATGCCCTCGCCGAGAGTCCGAGACGGTCTATCGCTTTGGCAAGCAGCGAGGCCGATGCGGAGTCCAGCGGGCAGAACTCTCGCAGCATCCTGGAACTCATCATCGAGTTGGTGTGAATACCTGCCGCATGTGCGAATCTTGTCTGCTGAATGTCGCGCGCCGCAATTACACGTTTGCGTATCTCGGCGCTGCTCTCCTCCGCAGTGTCGCCGCTGAGCTGCGAAATCTCGACCGGCGTTACCTCGATGTGCAGGTCGATTCGGTCCAGAAGCGGTCCCGATATGCGGTTCATGTATTTTGTTACCGTGCCGCTGCTGCACAGACACTCTCTTGTGGGGTGGTTGTAGTAGCCGCACGGACACGGGTTCATGGATGCTATGAGCATGAAGTTGGACGGATATTCGATGCTGTATTTGGAGCGGCTGACAAGAATCTTCCTGTCCTCCAACGGCTGGCGCAGCACTTCGAGCACCGAACGTCCGAACTCAGGCAGCTCGTCCAGAAAAAGGATTCCGTTGTGGGCCAGCGATACCTCGCCCGGCTGCGGCGAGGAACCTCCGCCTGTCAGCGCCACCTGCGATGCCATATGATGAGGCGCGCGGAACGGACGTCTGAGAATCAGCGTGTCTGCGTTGCCTGTCTTTCCGGCTACGGAATATATTTTTGTCGTTTCGAGTATCTCGTCGGCGCTCATAGGCGGCATGATGGAGGGCATGCGTCTTGCGAGCATCGTTTTGCCGGAGCCGGGTGACCCTATCATTATCGCGTTGTGCCCGCCTGCGGCGGCTATCTCCAATGCGCGTTTTACATGCTGCTGCCCCTTGACGTCGCTGAAATCCTCGTCGAAAAAGCAATCGCGCTCCTGTGCGTATTCGCAGAGCGGTCTGTGCAGCGGGGCTATCTCTTCCGTTCCGGACAGAAAACCTGCCGTCTGGCGCAGATTGCTCACGCCTATAACCTTTATTCCGTCGACCACGGCTGCCTGCGGAGCATTGCTCCGGGGCAGGATGATGCCGTCGAATCCTTCCGTGGCGGCGAGCATGGCCATCGGCAGGGCGCCCCTGACCGGTTTCACGCTTCCGTCGAGCGACAGCTCGCCTACGATGATGTAGCGGTCCAGCGCCTCTGTGTTTATCTGTCCGCTCGCTGCCAGAATGGACACGGCTATGGGCAGGTCGAATGCGGAACCCTCCTTGCGGATGTCTGCCGGTGCGAGGTTGACGACCAGACGCTTGCCGGGCATTCTAAGACCTGAGTTCTCGAATGCGGACCTTATCCTGTCCTGGCTCTCACGCACGGCGTTATCGGGCAGACCGACCAGATACATGCCTATGCCCATGCTCAGGGATGCCTCTACGGTGATGCGTATGGCGTCGATTCCTACGGGACAGGCGGAGTGACATCTGACGAACATCTCTTACTGTTTTTTTAGAATGGTGCGTCGTCCGAAATAGGCGACGGGTTCAGTGAATCGAAGTAGGAGTCGTCGGGAGCGCCGCCGCCGTTGATGGAGTCCGAGTCGCTGAAACTGTATTCGGTCTCGTCCAGGTCCGAGAAACGTATCTCCTCCTTGCGGAATTTCATGCCTATGGTGGTCGTCTCGCCGTTACGGTGTTTTGCCAGAATGAATTCGGCATATCCCGGAGGCAGAGGCATGTTCTGCTCGTCGACGAATATCTTGTAGTATTCGGGACGGTGTATGAATGCCACGATGTCGGCATCCTGCTCTATGGCGCCCGATTCACGCAGGTCGCTCAGCTGCGGACGCTTGTTGCTTCCTGTTCGGGCCTCCACGCCACGGTTGAGCTGCGAGAGGGCTATAATCGGAATTTCAAGCTCCTTGGCGATGGCTTTGAGTGTGCGCGATATTGTGGACACCTCCTGTTCGCGGTTGCCCTTTGTCTCCTGCGGGCCGCTCATGAGTTGCAGGTAGTCGATGATTATCAGCTGTATTCCCTCGTGAGTTTTGAGCCTTCGGGCTTTCGAGCGGAATTCGGTCAGCGGCAGTGCCGGAGTGTCGTCGATGAAAAGCGGAGCCTCTTCGAGCGGCTTTATGGCCTGTTCCATCTGTTTCCAGTCCTTGGGCGAGAGATTTCCGCTGCGTATGTTTTTCATGTCGAGTCCCGATTCTGCCACTATCAGTCGCATCATAAGCTGCATGGCGCTCATTTCCAGAGAGAAAAATGCCACCGGTATCTCGTGCTGCACGGCCATGTTGCGGGCCATTGTCAGCGTGAAGGCCGTCTTGCCCATAGACGGACGGGCGGCGATGATAATCAGGTCGGAAGCCTGCCATCCGAGAGTAACCTTGTCTATCGAGGTGAAGCCCGACGGTACGCCGCTGAATTTGCTGTCGTTTTTCGAAGCCTCCTCTATTGAGAGAAGCGTTTTCTTTATTATCTCCTTCGAACTCTGTATGGATTTGCGCACATGCCCCTCCGAGACCTTGAATATCTCTCCCTCGGCGAAGTCTATCAGGTCCGTGACGTCGTTCTGTTCGTCGTACGAGCGGCGCTGAATCTCTGTCGAGGCCCGTATGAGTTCCCTCTGTACGTATTTCTGGGCGATGATTTTCGCATGGAACACGATGTGCGCGGCCGAACCGACCCTCTGTGTGAGACCTATCAGATATTGTGTTCCGCCCGCCGCGTCGAGCTGCCTGTGCTGTTTCAGATACTCGTTTACGGTGTAGATGTCGATAGGATTGAGCGCGGCATTCAGTGAAGATATGGCGTCGAAAATAATCTTGTGCGCCTCCTTGTAGAAAGCATCGGAGGTGAGAAATTCCTGAACCTCCACTATGCTGTCTTTTTCGAGCATCAGGGCGCCGAGCACCGCTTCTTCGAGTTCGACTGCCTGGGGCGGAAGTGCGGCTCCTGCCTGAATCAGAGCGTCGTATGCGTTGCTGCTGTTGGATCTGGGAGTATATTTCTTTGCCATTTTCTTCTTGTTTGAGTTGTAAAATTAATCATTTGTCGCGCTTCGCAGGCAATTATGCACCCACAAATTTCAAATGATTTTCGACATACCGTGTTAATAACTTGTCCTCCGTCGTTTTTCGGTTGCTGCGTCTCTGTCTGCCGGGTCAGTGCCTGCGTTTTCTGTCCGGCATCCTGCGTGAGTTCGCTCCGTGACTCTCGTCGAAGAAGTAGCTTTTCTGACGGCGTTTGGAGTCCATGTCGCGGGCTACGTACACTTTCTGTCCGGTGTACGGATTCATCCCCGTGTAGAACATCACCGAACTGAGCGTCATTGGCGTCGGGGTGAGGTCCTGAACCTGTTCGAGGTGAAAATGCAGTGCTCCGGTCTTCTGTTTCAGGCGTCTCATGTCCGCTTCGGTGCAACCCGGGTGACTGGATATGAAATATGGTATCACCTGGTATTTGAGTCCGTTTTTCTCGCATATCCGGTGAAAGTTGCGGTTCAGATTCTCGAAAAGCGCGAACGGTGGCTTGCGCATCAGTTTCAGTACGCCGTCCTCGGTATGCTCGGGCGCAACTTTGAGACGTCCGGAGGTGTGGCGCAGTACGACCTCTTCCAGATAACGGCCTCCGTCTTCCCGGTCGAACAAATCGTAACGTATGCCGCTTCCGATGAATGATTTTTTTATTCCAGGTATGCGGTCTATCTTTTCGTACAGATTCAGCAGCGGAGCGTGGTTGTCGTTCAGATTGCGGCATTTGCTCGGGAAAAGACATGACGGCCGGCGGCAATGGCTGCAAATCTGCTTGTCGAGGCCGCCCATTCCGTACATGTTGGCCGACGGACCGCCCACATCCGACAGATAGCCTTTGAAATAGGGCATACGCGTTATTTTCTCCACTTCGGAGAGTATCGACTTCTCGCTGCGGGAGTTGATGAACTTGCCCTGATGGGCCGAAATGGTGCAGAAACTGCAACCGCCGAAGCAGCCGCGGTGTATGTTGACCGAGTTCTTAATCATCTCCCAGGCAGGGATGTCACCCTTGCCGTTGTACCGCGGATGCGGCATGCGGCAGTACGGCAAATCGAAACTGTAATCCGTCTCCTCCTGACTCAGTGCAGGATAAGGCGGATTTACCACTACGAACCTGTCGCCTGTGCCTTCGACGATAATCTTGTCCTGTGTCAGAAGATTGCTCTGCGTCTCTATCTGGACGAAATTGTCACCGAAAGCCTTTTTGCTGCCGAGACATTGTTCGTAGGAGTTCAGCCGCAGCACGCGTGCAGGGTCTATTCGTCCGACGTAATCGCTGTCGGCGAGAAATCCTATCTGGGGCAGCGTTCTGAGCACCTTTGCATTGTATCCGCCGCGCATCGCCCGCGCCAGCTCCACGACGCTCTTGTCGCCCATGCCGTACATCAGAAAATCGGCGCCGCTGTCTGCGAGTATGGATGCTTTGAGCGTGTCGGTCCAGTAGTCGTAGTGGGTGAAGCGCCGCAGCGAAGCCTCGATGCCTCCTATGATGACGGGGGTGTTGGGATACAGCCGTTTCAGAATTCTGGTATAGGTCGTGACGGCATAGTCGGGTCTGAATCCGGCTTTCCCGCCCGGGGTGTACGCGTCGTCGCTGCGCAGACGCTTGGCTGCCGTATAGTGGTTCACCATCGAGTCCATGCTCCCGGCCGACACTCCGAAAAACAGCCTCGGGACTCCGAGTTTTCTAAAATCGCGCAAGTCGTCGCGCCAGTTGGGCTGCGGGACGATAGCCACGCGCAATCCCTGTGATTCGAGCAGTCTGCCTACCGCGGCTGCTGCGAAACTCGGATGGTCGATGTAGGCGTCGCCCGAGAACAGGATAACATCGATGTAATCCCATCCCAGAGCCTTGACCTCTTTTACCGTAGTCGGCAGAAACATGTGTCGCTTTTATTGTCGTTGGTTAATCAAAATGCTGCTGTCGCCGTAACTGAGGAAACGGAAGTCGTGCGCCAGGGCATAGTCGTAAATGCGGTGCCAGTCCTCTCCCACATAGGCCGCGATGAGCAGCAGCAGGGTGCTCTTGGGCTGGTGAAAGTTCGTGATTATGTTGTTCACGATTCTGAAACGGAATCCTGCGGGCGTTATCATGATTCTGGTAGCGGCCTTTATGACGGGCAGACCGTGTACTGACATGTAATTAATCAGCTCCGACAGAGCGTCGCCTCCGGTGAATGATTCCGGAATGTCGTACAGCTCCCATTGCCCCACCTCCTGCTCGGGTGCTGGGCTGCCTCCGGTGCGGATGCGCCACCCCAGCGCCGTAAGCGATTCCAGTGTGCGGACGGAGGTCGTGCCGACGGCCGTGATTCGTCCGCAGTTGTCGCTTAGATTCCTGAGAGTGTCGAGGCTTATCTCGAAATGCTCCGTGTGCATTGTATGCCGCATGGCGTCCTGCTCCTTCACAGGCAGAAACGTTCCGGCCCCTACGTGCAGCGTCACTTCGTCCAGACGGGTCCCCTTGCCTGTCAGACGGTTGAGTATCTCGGGGGTGAAATGCAGTCCTGCGGTAGGTGCGGCCACCGACCCTTCGATTTTTGCATACACGGTCTGATAGCGGGTGTTGTCTATCTGTTCGCTGTCGCGGTTCAGATATGGAGGAATAGGCATGCGTCCCAGTTTTTCGAGCAGCGCGCCGAACGATAGCGGAGCTTCCCACCTGAATTCCACTATATTGTCGCCGTCAGGAACCTTGTATGCGGACAGCCTGTATCGCTGGGCTTCGAAGTCGAAATCTATTTCGAGCGGTCCTTCCTTCCATTTTTTCAGATTGCCTATCATGCACTTCCACCGGCAGCAGCCCTGTGCTGCGAAAGCTCTTTCGTAATCCGCAGGCTCGTGCGGTTCAAGACACAGAATCTCGATGCGCGCGCCGCTAGGTTTGTGCATCACGATTCTGGCCCTCACGACTTTTGTGTTGTTGAATACCAGAAGCGAGTTTTCGGGCAGCACGCTGTCCAGTTCTCCGAACCGGGTGTGCGATATGTTGCCGTTGCGGTATACCAGCAGTCTGGATTCTCCGCGTTTGTCGACGGGGAATTTGGCGATGCGGCTCTCCGGCAGCGGGTAGTCGAAGTCCGCGATATTGATGGAGGAGTCTTTGTCAGGTTTGTTCATTTTCAAGTAATGCAAATAAGTCCGCCTGCAAGCAGGCAGACCTATCTGTCGAGTTTAAATGTGAGACACAAAACTTTTTCGTGTACAGCAGCCTTACAACGCGGGCCGCAAGGTACGGTGCTCCGTATTACTTCTTTGGTTTCGGAGCCAGAATCATGTTCATCTTCTTGCCTTCGAGCTTCGGCATCATCTCCACCTTGGCGACTTCTTCGAGGTCCGTGGCGAATCTGAGAAGAAGAATCTCGCCCTGTTCCTTGAATACGATGCTTCTGCCGCGGAAGAAAACGTATGCCTTGACCTTTGCGCCCTCCTTGATGAAGTTGATGGCGTGTTTGAGCTTGAAGTTGTAGTCGTGCTCATCGGTCTGCGGTCCGAAACGAATCTCCTTGACCACCATTTTCACCGACTTGGCCTTCATCTCCTTGGCCTTGCGCTTCTGCTGGTAGAGGAACTTCTGATAGTCGGCAATCCGGCATACGGGAGGTTCCGCCGTCGGTGCTATCTCTATGAGGTCGAGTTCCATTTCGTCGGCCAGCCGTATGGCTTCGCGTATCGGCATCACGGCTGGCGTGACGTTGTCTCCGACCACACGGACCATCGGTGCCGTGATTCTGTTGTTTATGCGGTGCTCCGCCTCTTTCTCTGGTCTGCGCGGAGCATTTGCCATGCCTCGTCTTGCAGTTCCGGCATTGTTGTTTACGCTGCTGGGGAACGGTTTGGTTGCGTTTATAGCTTTGTCCTCCTTAAATGTTAATTATACTTGTTTTATTAAGCGTTCGCCTCTATTTCCTCTTTCACGAGACGGGTCATCATATCGCGGAACTGCTCCATGCTCATCGTACCCTTGTCTCCCTCGCCCTGAGCGCGGACCGATACCTGTCCTTCGGCCTCTTCCTTCTCGCCGACGATAAGCAGGAACGGGATACGTTTGAGTTCGTTGTCACGAATCTTGCGGCCTATTTTCTCGTTTCGGTTATCTATCTGTGTGCGAATATCGTAATTATTTAGATAATTTGAAACTTTTTGAGCATAATCGTTGAATTTTTCGCTTATGGGCAGCACGACGACCTGGTCGGGCGAGAGCCACAGCGGGAATTTGCCTCCGGTATGCTCCAATAATACTGCCACGAAACGCTCCATCGAGCCGAACGGCGCGCGGTGAATCATAATCGGGCGATGCGGTTTGTCGTCCGAGCCGGTGTAGGTCAAATCGAACCGTTCCGGAAGGTTGTAGTCCACCTGGATTGTTCCGAGCTGCCACTTGCGGCCGATGGCGTCCTTGACCATGAAGTCCAGCTTGGGACCGTAGAATGCCGCTTCGCCGTACTCGACGATGGTCGGAAGACCCTTGTTGGCCGCAGCCTGAATGATGGCGCTTTCGGCCTTCTCCCAGTTTTCGTCCGTTCCGATGTACTTCTGTTTGTTCTCAGGGTCGCGCAGCGAGACCTGGGCCGTGAAGTTCTCGAATTTAAGAGTCTTGAAGATGTAGAGCACGATGTCGATTACCTTTTCGAATTCGTCGAGCAGCTGGTCGGGGCGTACGAACAGGTGGGCGTCGTCCTGCGTGAATCCTCTCACACGCGTCAGTCCGTGCAGCTCGCCGCTCTGTTCATAGCGGTATACGGTTCCGAACTCTGCGAAACGCAGTGGCAGATCCTTGTACGAGCGCGGTTTGGTCTTGTATATCTCGCAGTGGTGCGGGCAGTTCATCGGTTTGAGAAGGAACTCCTCGCCTTCATAGGGCGTATGTATCGGCTGGAACGAGTCCTTGCCGTACTTGGCGTAGTGACCGGATGTCACGTAGAGGTCCTTCATGCCGATATGCGGTGTGATGACCTGCTGGTAGCCGTATTTCTTCTGTACGCCGCGAAGGAAGTTTTCGAGTCTTTCGCGCAGGGCAGTTCCCTTCGGCAGCCAGAGAGGAAGACCCTGTCCGACGCGCTGCGAGAATGCGAACAATTCCAGGTCTTTGCCCAGTTTGCGGTGGTCGCGCTTCTTCGCCTCTTCGAGCATGGCCAGATGTTCTTCGAGCATGCTCTTTTTGGGGAAGGAGACGCCGTATATGCGTGTGAGCATCTTGTTGTGCTCGTCGCCGCGCCAGTAGGCACCCGCTACGGAGGTCAGTTTTATGGCCTTGATAAGACCCGTGTTGGGCAGATGCGGTCCGCGGCAGAGGTCGGTGAAACAGCCGTTCGTGTAGAATGTGATGGTTCCGTCTTCCAGAGCCGATATGAGTTCGACCTTGTACTGGTCGCCTTTTTCGGTGAATGTTTTGAGCGCTTCGGCCTTGCTGACTTCCTTTCTCAGGAGCGGCTCTTTGCTGCGCGCCAGTTCGAGCATCAGCTTCTCGATTTTGCTCAGGTCGGCTTCCGTGATAGGAGTGGGGGAGTCCACATCGTAGTAGAATCCGGTCTCGATGCTCGGGCCTATGCCGAACTTGATGCCCGGGTAGAGCGTCTGCAATGCTTCCGCCATGAGGTGCGAGCTGGTGTGCCAGAACGTGCGGCGTCCCTCTTCGTCCTCCCATTTGTGCAGAGTCAGTGTGCTGTCCTCCTCGATGGGCAGCTGCAAATCCTGAACCTTGCCGTTTACGGATGCGGCCAGAACTTCCTGTGCCAGCCGGGGGCTGATGCTTTCGGCAATCTGCATTGCCGTGCTTCCTTTGGCATACTCACGAATGCTGCCGTCGGGAAATGTGATTTTAATCATCGTCTTTTGTTTTTAATTATCGTTTCATCCGTGTGCGCTCCCTTATTACAACGAGGAATGCGCGCGCGGACTTGTTTTTCCGTTGGGTAAAAATATTATCGCTGCCGTCGTCACCGCCAGTACGGCAGTGGCGGCAATGCCGCCTTCGATTCCGAATTCGCCGCCCGAGAGCAACGGCCTGCCGACGGCCGAGAATCTTAGTACCGAGTCGCCGGTGGTCATGCCGCTTACCGGGATTCCGAACAGACATCCCTGAGCGAAGTTCCATGCCGAGTGCAGCGCGCCTATGCCCCAGATGCTGTCGGTCCGCAGGAAATAGAGCGAAGCCAGCACTCCGAACAGTGTCAGATTGACTACGGCTACAAAGTTTATTCCGTTGTTGAAAAGATGCAGCGCGGCAAAAACCACCGAGTTCAGAATTACAGCAGCCCATACCGGAATTCTTGTGCAGGCTCCTGTCATGAACACTCCGCGCAGGGATATTTCCTCCTCCATGCCCTGAATGGCGAATCCGGCCAGCCAGAGAGCGAGCGTCCCCGGCGCGATGCGGCTGTAAATACATTCCAATTCGAGCGCTCCGGCAGCCACGCATATGCCCGTGCAGGCACCCATCATCGCTGTTCCAGTGATAAAGCCTGTGATGTAGCTCCTTCCGATTCCCTTGCGTGTGAATCCCATCGACCGCGGCGACCTGCGCTGTACGGCCCGGCCGTAGAGAATGAATCCGGCTGCGACGATTGCCGTGGTAAAAAGCATCCAGTATGCAGGCACCGGTCTGTACGACATGTATTCGGCTATCGCCAGAGGCAGAAGCGATAGGAACTGCAATCCGAAGAGCAGAACTATGAATATGACCGTCTGCCACACTATGTGCGGTTTGAAAACGGCCTTGCGGGCCTCTGCCACGGTTTGTGGCGTATGTCGAATCCACTCTGGCATATCAGTGCGTTCAGTCTTCCTGCTGGGGCGGCAGTTTGAGGTCGTTGACCGAGAGGTCGGCTCCTCCGCCTCTCTGTTCGTAGTGCCGCAGCGGATTGCGGCTCATCTCGGCGTACGACGCTCTGTTTCTGTAAATGTCGATTGCCAGATATATTGCATTGCGGAGCGAGTCGCAGCAGGCCTTGTTCTTACCTGCGATGTCGAATGCCGTGCCGTGGTCCGGACTCGTGCGTATGATGTCCAGACCGGACGTGTAGTTTACGCCATTCGGAGATAGCGCCTTGAACGGTGCAAGACCCTGGTCGTGATACATCGCAAGAACAGCATCGTATTTCGAGAATGTCCCGCTGAGGAAGAATCCGTCGGCCGATAAAGGTCCGAATGCAAGCACGCCCTGTTCTGCGGCCTGCGCTATGGCAGGGACGATTATTTCCGCCTCCTGGCTTCCGAGCATGCCCTGCTCGCCGGCGTGCGGGTTGAGAGACAGTACGGCGATTCTCGGCTCCACGATGCCGAAATCGCGTATCAGCGTCTGCCGCAGTGAAAGCAGTTTCTCTGTAACAGTCTGTACGCTAAGACTGCCGGCAACCTCTTCGAGCGGTGTGTGTGCTGTGGCCAGAGCTACTTTTAGCGTGTCGCTGCACATCATCATCACAGGCTCGCCTTCGGCCTGCGAGGCCAGATATTCCGTGTGCCCGGTGAATCCGAAGCCGGCGCTTCCTGCCGCCGATTTGCTTATCGGCGCCGTCACCAATGCGTCTATCGCTCCCGCTTTAAGGTCGGCTACGGCTGCTTCGAGAGCCGCGACTGCCGCTGCGCCAGATGCCTGTGTCGGAGTTCCAGGTTCTATTTTGAGCTCCTTGTCTCCTGCCGCGACCAGACCGACCTGCTTGCCCGAGATGCTGCGTGCATTGTCCGTGACGGTCAGCGAAGGTGTCTCCGCATCGCGTACGGTGTTCTTGTAGTATGCGGCGGCGGCCGGCGAACCGTAGATTATCGGGGTGAAGAGTTCGCACATGCGGGCGTCGGACAGACATTTGAGTATTATCTCCCATCCTATGCCGTTTGTGTCGCCCTGCGTTATGCCTATACGTATCTTTGTACTCATTGTTTTTTCGAAGTTAAATATTCTAACCCACAAAGATATAAAAAATGGGAATTATATACAATTTTACAATTATGCGCTTTCATGAAGCGCGCGGGCCGGAGCCTGGCCCCGCGAAGGCCCGCTCATTTCATTCGTGCCGTACCTTCGCAGGCTCCACCCGCATTATACGCACTATTCCTACATTAAAAATTGCCAAACAGTCTATGCCCCGTTGTCAGATATGCCGTACTGTAAAGCTGTATATAGATACCTGAAAAATAAGACAATTATTGCAATTCCGCACAAGGCCGTCGGTCTGCGACTTTTGTTCGCGGATGTGCTGCCGCCTGAAATAATCTGTCGGCGGGCTGTAAAGAACCACCCGGCGGAAATGTTTCCGCCGGGTGGTTATCGTTGTTTGAAACGATAGGAGTCTGGTTTTGCAACTGAATCCTAATATTCGTTCCAGGACTTGATTTTTATGTCCTTGCGGTCTATGCGGCAGAATGCGTGGATGAATGCCGACGCAAGACGCGCATTGGTAATCAGAGGAATGTTGAAATCTATTGCCGAGCGGCGGATTGTGTAGTCGTTGCACAGTTCCGACTCGGAGAGATTCTTCGGTATGTTTATCACCAGGTCGATTTTCTTTTCCTTTATGTAGTCCAGCGTATTGGGCTTCATGTCGCTGTCCGGCCAGTGCAGTACCTGAGCCTCAATGCCGTTTGCCGTAAGGAAATCCGCCGTGCCTTTCGTGGCGAACAGGTTGTATCCTTTTTCCTGCAATACCTTGGCCGCCGAGAGCATATCCGTCTTCGAGCGCGAATCGCCCGTCGAGAGCAGAATGTTCTTTTTGGGTATGGCATATCCGACCGAAATCATCGATTTGAGGATAGCTTCGTAGAAGTCGTCTCCTATGCAGCCTACCTCGCCTGTCGAGGACATCTCCACACCCAGCACAGGGTCGGTCTTTTGCAGACGCGAGAACGAGAACTGCGGTGCCTTGATGCCGACGTAATCGAGCTCGAACGCCGATTTGTGCGGAATCTCTACGGGCAGACCGAGCATTATTTTGGTTGCGATGTCGATAAAATTGACTTTCAGCACTTTCGATACGAACGGGAATGAACGCGATGCGCGCAGGTTGCACTCGATGACCTTTATTTCGTTGTTTTTTGCCATCAACTGCATGTTGAACGGACCGGATATGTGCAGTCCCTGGGCGACCTGGCGCGAGATTTTCTTTATGCGGCGCATCGTCTCGACGTACATCTTCTGTGGCGGGAACACCATCGTGGCGTCGCCCGAGTGTACGCCGGCGAACTCGACGTGTTCCGAGATGGCGTAAATCTGCACTTCTCCGTCCTTTGCAACGGCGTCTATCTCTATCTCCTTGGCATTCTCGATGAATTCGGTTACGACCACCGGGTGCTGTTTGGAGACGTTGGTGGCCAGTTTGAGGAAATGTTCGAGCTCGCCGCGGTTCGAGACCACATTCATGGCCGCGCCGCTGAGCACATACGAGGGACGTATGAGCAGCGGGAATCCCACCTCGTCGGCGAACTGGTATATG
>CAYXGF010000010.1:0-41629 GCA_964464465.1 uncultured Alistipes sp.
GACACAAGGATTTTCAGTCCTTTGCTCTACCAACTGAGCTATGGCACCATCGTATCATTCGTAAGCCGAATGCGAGTGCAAAGGTAAGGATAAAAATCTAATTTGCAAATCCTGGGGCAAAAAAAATGTGAAGCGGGTATAGTTTCCGGTATTTTTATACTTATCTCGACTAAAAGTATTATATTTGTCCCCCGAAAATCTGTTTGTTACGCTCTAATATAAAAGCCGATGAAAGTTGCAGTTGCTCAGTTGAATTACACGATAGGCGATTTCGATGCCGGCAAAGCGAAGATAATAGGTGCCGTGATGGAGGCCCGGCGGTGCGGTGCGGATTTGGTCGTATTTGCGGAACATGCCATAGAGGGTACTCCGGCTTATGATTTGCTCGGCAAGGTGACTTTTTTGGAGCGTTGCGAGGATGCTTTGATTGAGATTGCATCGTTTTGCGACGATATATCTGTATTGGTCGGAATTCCTATCCAGAGCGGTGCGACTACCGTAAGCGCTGCGGCTTTGATTCAGAATCGCAGGATTGTGCGTTACATAGGGAAGCGCCGTGTGACTTCTATCGACGAGAAACACTGTCTTTCATCATCCAGAGGGTGCGAATGCGTTCGTGTGGCCGGAAAGAAGGTCGCGGTTGCGGTCGGCGAGGATATAGAGGACGGAAACAGGTGGGGTGATGCGGATTTGATAGTCAATCTTATCGCGGACCCGTACTGCCGCGGAGTGGTGGAGAGCCGTTACCGCAAGTACAAGAAGATAGCTTATACGTCGTCCAAGCCTGTGGTGTATGTCAATCAGGTGGGCGCTCAGACGGATGTCGTGTACGACGGCTCGTCGGCCGTTTTCGACGGCGGAGGTCGGGCTGTGTGTCTGCTGGGCAATTTCGATGAGGATTTTGCCGTGGTGGATTTGGACGCCGATAACAAGGAATTGGAAATACCGTATCAGAATAAAACGGCCAATGTTTACAAAGCTATAAAACTCGGTCTTGCGGACTATTTCGAGAAGAACGGGTTCGAAAAAGCGTGTGTCGGCCTTTCGGGAGGTATAGACTCTGCCGTTGTAGCGGCTATGGCTGTGGACGCCCTGGGGCCGCAGAGGGTGCGCGTGCTTATGATGCCGTCCCAGTTCTCGTCCGACCATTCGGTTGCCGATGCTGTCGAGATGGCCGAAAGAATCGGTGTGGAGTACGATGTGATTCCGATTATGGAGGCCTATAAGAGTATTACCGAGACCATGCTGCCTATTCTGGGCGGTACGCCGTTCGGTGTTGCGGAGGAGAATATACAGGCCCGCATACGCTGCGTAATGCTCATGGCCATGTCCAACAAGTTCGGACATGTGGTGCTCAATACCTCCAACAAGAGCGAGCTGGCCATAGGGTACGGCGCTCTGTATGGCGACGATATCGGGGCTATAAGTATTCTGGGCGACCTCTACAAGTGCGAGATATACGATTTGGCGCGTTACATAAACCGCGAGCGGGAGATTATCCCCGAGAATATACTGCTCAAAGCTCCGTCGGCAGAACTTCGTCCCGGGCAGTTCGATACGGATGTGCTGCCGCCTTACGAGGTCGTGGACTCGGTGCTTTACAGAATGATTGAGGAGGGGCAGCACCGAGAGGAAATCATCGGAGCTGGATTCGAGGCCGAGGTGGTTTACAGGATTCACAAGATGCTGGTGCGCAGTCAGTACAAGAGATTCCAGTTCTGTCCGACACTGCGTCTTTCTACGCGGCCGCTTCATCAGGGGGTTATCATGCCGTTTACGAGCAAATACGGATTCCTATATTAAATGATGGAGACGCTTGTAGAACATAAAGGCATCGTGGTGGCCTCGGAAAACGGAAGAGTCGATGTCGAGATAGAGGTGCAGGAAGCCTGTCACAGTTGCAAGGCCAAGGGATTGTGCGCAAGCGGGTCCGGCCAGAGCAGACTGATAAGTGTCTACACGCAGCAGGCACAGTCTTACGAAATAGGGGAGAGCGTTGTCGTGCAGGCGGCGCAGAGCATCGGAATCAAAGCGGCGGTTTATGCCTATGCGATTCCTTTTTTGTTGCTGCTCGTATGTCTTATGGTTATGCTGGGCTGCGGGGTCGGGGAATCGGTGGCTGGTCTATGTTCGCTCGGCGTTGTAGGTGTATATTATCTTTGTCTGGCTCTGCTGCGCGGAAAATTCGAAAAGGAAATAATATTCAAACTTAAAAAAATATAATGGGAGTTTTAGGATTTACAATTTTGACACTGTGTGTGTTGGGTGTCCTTTCGGCGGCGATTCTCTATTTCGTCGCGCAGAAATTCAAGGTTTACGAGGATCCCCGTATAGATGAGGTGGAGAAAATGCTGCCCGGAGCCAATTGCGGCGGATGCGGATTCGCAGGCTGTCGTGCCATGGCGGATGCATTGGTTAAGAACGATGACATTTCGGAGTTGTTCTGTCCGGTAGGCGGTGGCGACACGATGAAATCGGTGGCGTCGTTTCTCGGCAAGGCTGCCGTGGAACGCGAGCCGCAGGTAGCTGTCGTGCGTTGCGGCGGCGACTGCGAGCATCGTCCGCGTACCAATACTTTCGACGGAGCTTCGTCGTGTGCCGTGGTGGCGTCGCTGTATGGCGGCGAGACCGGTTGCACTTTCGGATGTATCGGTCTGGGAGACTGCGAGCTGGCTTGCTCTTTCGGGGCTATAAAAATCAATCCCGATACGCAGCTTCCGGAGGTTGACGAACAGAAATGTACCGCTTGCGGCGCATGCGTGAAGGCGTGTCCGAAGATGATTATCGAACTTCGCAAGAAGGGGATAAAGAGCCGCCGCGTGTACGTCTCATGTGTCAATAAGGACAAGGGAGCCGTAGCCCGCAAGAGTTGTTCGGCAGCATGTATCGCCTGCACCAAGTGCGTGAAGGCGTGTCCGTTCGGTGCCATAACCATTGAGAACAATCTCTCGTATATCGATGCCGAGAAATGCCGCCTGTGCCGCAAGTGTGTGGCCGAGTGTCCTACCGGAGCCATCGTAGACGTGAATTTCCCGCCCCGCAAGGAGCCGTCGGCCGAGCAGCAGGCGTCAAAAACAGAGTAAGAGAAAAGAAAAACGTGATAATTATATGTTGAAGAGTTTTCCTATCGGCGGAGTGCATCCGTCGGAAAATAAATTGAGCCGGGGTGCGGCCGTAGAGAGATTTCCGTTGCCGGAGACGGTGGTGATTCCTCTTTCGCAGCATATAGGAGCGCCGGCGCAGCCTGTTGTCTCGAAGGGAGACAAGGTTCTTGCCGGTCAGTTGATTGCGCAGTCCTCGGGTTTCGTTTCAGCCAATATCCACTCCTCGGTGTCGGGTACCGTGACGGCGATAGATACGGTCGTAGGTCCTGCCGGGCTTCGTCAGATGGCCGTAACGATTAAGGTCGAAGGCGATACGTGGGCCGAAGGTATAGACCTTTCGGATGAAATCAAACGTGAGTGCAGTCTCGCTCCTGCCGAAATAGTCAAGAAGATTGCAGATGCCGGTATCGTCGGTATGGGCGGTGCGACATTCCCCACGCAGGTGAAGCTTACTCCGCCTCCGGGCAAGACCGCTGAGTTTCTTATCATCAACGGCGTCGAGTGCGAGCCTTATCTTACGGCGGACCACCGTGTCATGCTGGAACGCGGCAAGGAGTTGCTCATAGGCGTCGAGATTCTCGCCAAGGCTCTGGGTGTTAAGAAGAGTTATATTGGAATCGAGAACAACAAACCGGATGCGATAGAGCATCTGGGGCGTCTTGCCGCCGAGTTCGACGGTATAGAGGTCATGCCGCTGAAAGTCAAATATCCTCAGGGCGGTGAGAAACAGCTGATAGCTGCCGTTACGGGACGTCAGGTCAAGTCGGGGGCGCTGCCTATCGATGCCGGAGCCGTCGTTCAGAACGTGGGGACTGCTCTTGCAGTGTATGAAGCCGTTCAGAAGAACAAACCTCTTGTGGAGAGAGTCGTTACCGTTACGGGCAAGAAGCTGGCTAAACCATCCAACTTCCTGGTGCGTATCGGTACTCCGGTGCGTTCGCTCATTGAGGCCGCAGGCGGTCTGAGCGATGATGCAGCTAAGGTAATCGGCGGAGGACCTATGATGGGACGAGCTATGAGCAATATCGATGCTCCGGTCATCAAGGGTACTTCCGGAATACTCGTCATGTACGGAGGCGATGCCCGCCGCAATGCCGCCGATACATGTATCAAGTGCGCCAAGTGTGTCGAGGCGTGTCCTATGGGACTCGAACCGTATTTGCTGAGCAAACTTTCCGGCAAACACATGTACGACAGAGCGGAGGAGGAGCGTATCGCCGACTGTATAGAGTGCGGAAGCTGTTCGTTCACATGTCCGGCCAGTCTGCCGCTGCTCGACTATATACGTCTCGGAAAAGCCGAGGTTATGAAGATAATCAGGGCCCGGGCCGCTAAAAAGTAAGTAAAGTAAAGAAACCAAACAGTTATTATGGATAAGAAATTGATTGTTTCGCCTTCACCTCATGTCCACGGGGCTTTCACCACGCAGCGTCTGATGGCTGACGTGCTCATCGCACTGCTCCCTGCTTTTGCAGTCTCGGTGTGGGTGTTCGGCGTAAGCGCGTTGATTGTTACGGCCGTTTCGGTTGCATGCTGCGTGCTGTTCGAGTATTTGATTCAGAAATTCATGCTGCGCGGTCCGCTTACCGTGTGGAATCTCTCTGCCGTGGTTACGGGCGTGCTGCTGGCTTTCAACCTGCCGTCCAATATTCCGTTGTGGCTGGTTGTCATCGGCGCTTTCGTTGCCGTGGCCATAGGAAAGATGACTTTCGGCGGACTGGGTAAGAACCCTTTCAATCCTGCGCTTGTAGGACGTGTATTCCTGCTGATAGCTTTCCCCGTTCAGATGACCTCTTTCCCCGACAGATATTGCGATGCCACTTCGGGTGCCACGCCTCTGTCGTTTGTCAAGGAGGCGCTTAAAAGCGGCAGTTCGGTGAGCGACATCATGCCGAGCATTTCGTCTCAGTCGCTTGCTCTGGGAACCGTTTCCGGCTCGCTCGGCGAGGTTGCGGCCGTCGCACTGCTTTTGGGCTTCGTCTATCTGCTGGTGCGCAAGGTCATTACATGGCATATCCCTGTGGCGGTGCTGGGTACTATGGCGGTTTTCACCGGCATACTTCATCTGGTCAACCCGGAGGCATACCTCTCGCCTGTGTTCCATCTGATGGCCGGCGGTGCCATTCTGGGTGCGGTGTATATGGCTACCGATTATGTGACTTCGCCGATGACGAAATGCGGAATGCTGATATACGGATTCGGAATAGGTTTTATTACGGTGCTCATACGTGTGTGGGGCGCATATCCGGAGGGTATGTCTTTCGCCATACTCATCATGAATGCCGTGGTGCCGTTGATTAACAAGTATGTGAAACCGCGCCGTTTCGGTGCTAAAAAATAGGAGGTATTCCGAGGTATGAAAAGTTCATTGAAAAATATGGTCCTTTGTCTGCTGGGCATTACGCTGGTGTGCTCGGCCGCAGTGGGATATGTAAACAAGATAACCGTAGAGCCGATAGCAAAGGCCAAGGCCGATAACATCAATGCGGCTCTTGCCCTGGTCCTGCCTGAGTTCGATGGCAGCACCGAGCAGGAGGTGGAAATCGACGGAATGCCTATTACCGTCTATACGGCGACATCGGGACAGAATATTGTCGGATATGCCGTACAGACGATGACCAAGAAGGGTTTTTCGGGCGAGTTCCGTTTGATGGTGGGCTTCGAGTCCGACGCTACGATTCATGGAATCTCGGTTCTGGAACACAGCGAGACTCCCGGTCTCGGAAGCAAGATGACCGACGAGGGCAATCCGCTTATTTCGAGTTTCCAGGGAAAAAGCCCCGCGTCGATGCGCCTTGCCGTGAAAAAGGACGGTGGCGATGTGGATGCTCTTACGGCTGCCACGATTTCGTCAAGAGCCTATGTAGATGCCGTGGCGCGCGCTTATAATGCGATGGTGCAGGTTGCCGGTACGTCTGCCGATGCTGTCAGCGGTGCCACCTCGCTAAGTCAAACCAATGTTGAGGAGGAGTGTAGCAATGAGTAAATTGGGACTTATTACAAAAGGTATAATAAAGGAGAATCCGACGTTCGTACTCATTCTCGGTATGTGTCCTACGCTGGGAACCACAACGTCGGCAGTCAACGGTCTCGGAATGGGCGTGGCTACGATGGTCGTGCTGATAATGTCGAATATCGTGATTTCGCTGATTAAGAATCTCGTGCCGGACAAGGTGCGTATCCCTGCGTTCATCGTGGTGATTGCATCGTTCGTGACCGTGGTTCAGCTCTGCATGCAGGCTTATGTTCCGGGACTGTACAAGACTCTGGGCGTGTTCATTCCGCTGATTGTCGTGAATTGTATAATTCTGGGCCGTGCCGAGGCTTTCGCCTCCAAGAACGGTGCGCTGGACTCTGCGCTGGACGGTCTGGGAATCGGTCTGGGCTTCACGCTCTCGCTTACGGTGATAGGTGCGGTGCGCGAGCTTCTGGGCAGTCTCTCTATATTCGGGTATAAATTGGTGGATGCCGACGGTGTTCTGATTTTCGTACTTGCACCGGGTGCATTCCTTGTGTTGGGATACCTGATGGTTCTGTTCAATAAATTAATGGCGAAAAGTAAATAGACATGGAATATTTCATAATTATAATAGGCGCGATTTTCGTAAACAATGTCGTCCTGTCGCAGTTCCTCGGCATATGTCCTTTCCTGGGTGTGTCGAGCAAGGTCTCCACATCGCTCGGAATGGGTGCAGCCGTGACGTTCGTTATGGCAATATCGTCCGTAGTGGTGTATCTGTTGCAGTATCACGTTCTGGCACCGTTGCATATCGAGTATATGCAGACAATCGTATTCATTCTGGTGATTGCGGCGCTGGTGCAGATGGTGGAAATCATTCTGAAAAAGGTCAGCCCCGTGCTCTATCAGGCTTTGGGTATCTTTCTGCCTCTGATTACCACCAACTGCGCTGTGCTGGGTGTCGCCATTCTGCTGGTGCAGAAGGAGTACAATCTGCTCCAATCGGTGGTGTATTCGGTTTCTACGGCTGTCGGTTTCGCACTGGCTCTGGTTCTGTTTGCCGGTATCCGTGAGCGTCTGGAACTCGACGGAGTACCCGAATCGTTCAAAGGCACTCCCGTTGCACTCATTGTCGCCGGTATTCTTGCCATGGCGTTTATGGGTTTCTCCGGACTGGTGTAAATTCAGAAACTGATATAAAAACAGAACGCCGGACTTTCGTAAGTCCGGCGTTCTGTCGTCTTTTGCGCGGCGTGTGCGGATTATTGCACTTTTTTGCATTTGCCGCTTGCAGAGGTAATATCTATGCGTATTATCTCCGTTCTGTGAAATGATTTTTCTGCATATTTAAGGCCGACAGCCTTATCCTCCGGAGAATACTTGTCGAGTATCATTTCCAGGGCCTTCATTTTCTCGCCGTCGTTGAGTGGGACGGATGCGGTGCCCTGTACGACAACGCTCTCGTAGGATGTGGTGAAATGGTCGGAGATGACGTGCGTGTTTCCGACGACGCAGAAAGATATGTTGCAGCATAGGGCAATGGCATTCAGTTTACGGCCTTCGGGAGCGCAATGTATATATATTGTATGCAGCCCGTCCCAGACGAAATTTACCGGTATTCCGTATGCCCGGTCTGCATCGCATAATGAAAGAACACCCCACTGGCTGTCCCGGAGCAACTGCTCGGCTCTGGCCTCGTCGAGCAGTCTGTCCTGCCGTCTGATTTTACTGTTGTCGTAGTTCATGGTGTGAGTATATAAGTTTATAAATTTCAAGCAGCTGTCTGCTTTCTGGGCTCACTTTCTCGGGATGCCACCGCCTTGGCGAACCGGTGGTATCATGCTGACAGCATGATTGCTGTACGAAGTATCGTGCATACTTTCGGGAAAGTGGCGCGCGGTACAGTCATGTTTCAGAGTATTTCCTCCATCCCGATTTTGAATGGTGTAAGGCCCAGGCTTTCGTAAAATCCTACGGCGGACGGATTGCAAACCCAAACGTTGAGCGTCACATTATGAAACCCGTTGGTTTTGGCATAGTTGCGTACATAATCATATATTCGTCTGCCTATATGTTGTCCGCGGCGTTCTGCATCTATGCACAGGTCGTCGATATACAGTGTTTTTATAGGAGTAAGATTTCGCTCCTGCGTATGGTCCTGAATTATGCAAAAACAGTATCCGGCGACCTCGTCATTTTCATCGGCGAAAATAAAAATAGGAGTGGTCGGGTCGTCAATAATCCGTTCGACTTCTTGGGGTGTATATTTCGTGCCGCCCTTAATGAAAAGGTCCGGACGGCCGTCAGCATGCACATCGTTGACTTGATGCAGGAGTCTCATGATGGCTTTAATGTCCTTGGGTTCGGCTTCTCGTATCATGGCATTGATTTTTAAACATAAAGTTATGCAAACATGTTTAAATGGACAAACAAAACCACCGGGCCGAGACCGGGCCGGTGGTTTGTTTTATGCGACAAAATAGCCTTATTTAGTGCGAATCTTGTGTCCTACTGTTGCGAAGAAGAGTATGAACAGGAAGCACGGCAGGCAGAGCCAGTATCCGGTCTGTGCATTGAAAACTCCGGCCAGCCATCCGAACAGGGGAGGGAATACGGCACCGCCGGCAATACCCATTGTAAGCAGCGTAGAACCTGTTTTTGTGAATTTGCCGAGGTCTTTGAGAGACAGAGGCCAGATTGCGGGCGAACCCATCGAGCATCCGAATGCAACGATAAGAAGCAGCCACGGAGCAGCCACTGCCGGCAGAAGAATCATGCCGAGCGAGCCTACGACACCGATTGCGGAGCATATTTTCAAAGCTGTTTCCTGGTTCATAATCTTCGGTATGCAGATAACTCCGAGCAGATAGCCGATAATCATACCGATGCTGGGGAACCATATGAGCAGCGATTTGTCGAGGAATACGATGTTGTCCAAAATGGCGCTCAGACCGATGAATTCAGAAGCCGTGTTAAGCGACATTGTCTCGACACCGGTGTATATGAACAGGGCCAGGGCACCGAGAATGGCGTGCGGGAACTGCGTGATTGAGGTTTTGCCTGCGGCATAAGAACTTTCTACTGCGGCAGAGTCGCTTTCGTCCTCACCCTCTGCCTTTACTTCCGGCAGTTTGGCAATCAGCGTGAGCAGGCCGAGCAGCAGGAAGATGCCCATGATGATAAGGAACGGGGCAATCATCTGGTCGAACGACGTGATGCTGTCGCCCAGACGCAGCGCGCGGAGCAGGAATGCGAAGAATATGATTGAGATAGGATATGCGATTTTGTTGCAGATACCCATCATGCAGATACGTTTTGCCGCGCTGTCGATAGGGCCGATTACCGATATGTAAGGGTTTGCGGTCGCATTGAGGAAAGCATTTCCGATACCGCCGATGAATGCGGCTATGTAGAACAGGGTCAGTCCGCTGGCGCCTATTTTAGCTGCCAGGGCGTAGAGTGCGAACGATACTCCGAAGAATACGAACGACAGGGCCATTGTCTTTTTGTAGCCGATTTTCTTGATTGTAGCCGTAGCGGGAGCGGCGAAAAGGATGAACGGCAGGAACGAGATTCCCAAGAGCAGGTAGCTGGCTGCCTTGTTGATGCCGTAGAGGTTGTTGAGCGGTCCGGCGAGAAATCCGTTGATGCCGAACGCGAATCCGATAGCGAAGAACATAAGGCCGATGAAGGCGATTGCCATCGCTGTGGAGGAGTGTTTCTTCTCAGTTGCAGTTTTTGTCATGGTTTAATGAAGGTTAAAATTTCGTATCTGGTGTCCGCAGTCATGCAAGCAGCGTGACTGCCTAAAACAGAACAAAGATAAGATTTTTATTTCGACTCTCCAAAAGCGGCCTCTGTTTTTATGCCGTATGCTTTTTACGGATTTCCGGGCCGCGGTATGAAATAAAAAAAAGGAGTGCCCTTTATTACGGGGCAATCCTTTTCATGTTTGTTCAGTGTGGGGCCTATTGCTGCGGTGCGGGCAGTTTGGCGTCCGGTTTTATGCCGAGTTCCGGTTTTATCTTGGCCGTGATGTCAGGTACGGCCGTCTCATCCAGATAAATCATCGCTCCGGTCTGATATACGCCGATTATGCCGTTTGCCTTGCAGTATTTCTTGATTGCCTCGGTCGCTTTCTCAATCAGCGGCGCCATGAGGTCGTTTTCGACCTTGGCCAGTTCCTGCTGGGCTATCTGGTAGAAATCCTGCTGCCGCTGGCGCAAATCCTGAATCTCCTTTTCGCGCAGCTGCTTTACGGCATCGGAAAGATTGGCGGCATTTTTCTGATAGTCGTAGACCTTGTTGTTAAGTTCCACCTGTATGCTTTCCAGCTGTTCGGAGTAGTCCTGTGTTGCGGCCTGGTATTTCGCGTTCACCGAGTCCATTTCCGGCATGAGCTGGATAAGTTCTTCGAAATTTACCTGTCCGAATTTTTGTGCCAGTGCGTCGGATGCGCACAACGACAGAAGTGCCGCAAGGGTTAGATTAAATAATTTTTTCATATGTCATTGAGTTATTTTTTTATCGACTCTATTATTTTCTGTGTCATGTCGCATGCCGGGTTGTAATACAGCACGGCGGGGTTCGATGCGATGTCGAGCACGATGTCGTACCCTTCCTTCCTGGTGAACTCGGAGATTGCGCCGAACACCTGGTCCTGATACGGTTTGAGCATTTCGATGCGTTTTTTCATCATGGTACCGTTCTCTCCGAATGTATCTTCCTGATATTTCTGCACCTCTTTTTCGTTTTTGAGAATCCGCTGCTCCGACTCCTGACGCTGTGCCGCCGTCATGGATGATTTGCGGTTCTGGTAGTTGTTGAACATCGTTTCCAGCTGGTCGTATGCTTCGTCGACTTTCGACTGGTATGATTTGGCAAGTTCGTCGAGACTTGTGATTGCAGTGTTGTATCCGTCGATGGATTTGAAGACCTTTTCGGAATTTACGACCATTACTTTCTGGGCCCATGCCGCGGTGGAGAGCACGAGCATCGCTGCTGCTGTTAAAATCGTCTTTTTCATAACGGTGAATATTAGTCGAGTTTTTTAGAAATCATAACCTATCGTGAAGTGGAACTGACTTCCGCTCCGTTTTGTACCTCCTGCCGGTTTGTCGAATCCGTATCCCCAGTCGAGGCCGAGCATTCCGACAATCGGCAGATACAGTCTGACACCGACACCGGCTGCGCGCTTGACCTTGAACGGGTCGAATTCCTTCCATGAAGAGAACGCATTACCGGCTTCTGCAAATACTAAGCCGTATATGGTGGAACTCGGTTGAAGAATAATCGGATACCTGAGTTCGAGGGTGTATTTCTCGTACAGACGTGCGTAGTCGTTCTTGCTGGAACTCGACACGGGGGTGAGTTCACCTTCCTTGTAACCTCTCATTCCGATGACGTCGACACCGTATATGCTGTAACCTGTCATGCCGTCGCCGCCCATGTTGAATCCCTCGAACGGAGAGAGCTTGCTCGGATTGTAGTGTCCGAGGAATCCCATTTCCAGACGGGCCATCAGGACGAGCTTGTGGTCGCGCGAGATGGGGTGGAAAAACTTGCCTTTCAGTATCCATTTGTGATACTCGATGAGCTTGTAGCGCTTGTTGTTGGAGATGTTCTTGTCCGAGTAGTCGATGTTGTCGAACAGCGAGTACGGCGGCGTGAGGGCGAGCGACAGCGATATGTCCGAACCTTTTCGCGGATATATCTGCTGGTCGACGGAGTTGCGGCCGAATACGGTTCGCAGCGCGATGATGTTGCAACTGCCGTTGGATATGATGAAGTTCGACCAGTCTTTGAGGTTGTATGACTGGTACGACAGCTCATTGTAGAGGGTGAAATACTGGTCCGGCCAGTTCAGGCGCCGGCCTATTCCTGCCGAGACGCCGATTGTCCGGAAGTGAGATTTTCCCTCGGACCAGAAGTAATATGCGTCCGTCTCGTCGGAGAAGTATGCCGACACGGTGAGCGAGTTGGGCTTCTTTCCGCCGAGCCACGGCTCCGTGAAACTGAGCGACAGGGCTTTGTAGTATTTGCCGTTAGACTGTCCGCGAATCTGCAACTGCTGGTTCTGGCCCTGCGGATACGGTCTCCACGCATTTTTCTTGAAGAAGTTTTTCAGCGATATGTTGTTCAGCTGAATGCCGATTGAGCCGATGAACATTCCGGCACCCCAGCCGCCCGATATGTCTATCTTGTCGCTGGGCTGTTCTTGCAGCTTCCAGTCGATGTTCACCAGCGACGAGGTTACGGGGTGTATGTCGGGCTGAATGGCCTCCGCATTGAAATGCTGCATGTTGGCCAGCTGGTAGAGTGTACGCATGAGTAGCGAGCGGTTGTAGAGTTCGCCTGGATTGGTATACAGCTCGCGGCGTATGGCGTCGTCGTTGACACGTTCGTTTCCGGAGATGCTCACTTCATTTATGGTGAATGGCTTGCCCTCGAAAATCTTTACTTCAAGGTCGATGGAGTCCTTGCCCACTATACTCTCCGCCGGGTCGATGTTAGACATCAGATAACCGTTGTTCTGGTATAGCGACTTTACGGACGATATGTCGTTCGGGTCGTCCTCCTTTCCGATTCCAAGGCGTTTGTACAGGGTTTTCTTGTCATACAGGTCTCCCCGGTTTATGTCGAGCATCTTCTGCAAATCCTCGGTGTCGTAAATACTGTTTCCGACCCACGATACATTGCGGAAATAGTATTTGTTGCCTTCGTCGAGAGTGATTTTGATGCCCATGCGGTTGTCCTTGATTTGATATATCGAGTCTTTGACCACCACAGCGTTGCGGTAGCCGTGGGCATTGTAGAAGTCTATGAGGTTCTCTTTGTCCTCGTCGTATTCGGCCTGTTTGAATTTGTTGTTCTGAAAGAATTTCCAGCTCACTTTGTGAATCTTCTTGAACGTGCGGCGCAGCTTGCCTGGCTTGAAGTTGTCGTTGCCTTCGAACTCTATCTCGCCGATTCGGACTTTTTTGTGTTTGTCGATTATGAACGTCACGTCCACACCGTTGGTGATTACCGAGTCGTTCACTATGCTTACGTCGATGTCGGTGTTGAGGAATCCTTTGTCGGCGTAGTATTTCTTGATGAGATGTATGTTCTTGTTTATGCCGTGTTCGGACAGTTCGGTTCCGGGTTGCAGTTTCAGATTGTCCTTGATGTCTGAAATCTCGCCTTTCTTCGCTCCTTCGAATTTCCAGCGGTATATCTTCGGGCGCTCTTTGAGGTATATTTTCAGGTTGGCGGTGTCCTCGGAGGTCGGTTCGGCGACGATTTGCACGTCCGAGAAGTATTTCAAGTCCCAGAGCTTCTTTATTGCAAGCGTGATTCTCGGACCTGGAATCTGCACCGTGTCGCCGCGGCTTATTCCGATGTTGTTCCTCAGCACGTACATGCTGAGATATTTCACACCCTCGATGTCGATGTTGTTGATGACGTATGTTTTTGGCGAGTCGTAGTCCGCCACCGGTATGCCGGAAAGCCTGACTGTGTCTGCGGCAGCCATATACTCCTCCACTTTGTTCTGGGCGGAGACGTGCACGGAGAGTTGTCCGAAAATGATTATCAGTGCTATCGTGATTATGCGTTTCATTCGCGTCTGTTTGCTGAAAAATTCCTTTGTTCCTATTTCGATGTGACCAGCCCGTAGCGTCTGTCTCTGTTTCTGTAAACCTGTACGGCCTTATGCAAATCCTCTTCCGTAAAATCGGGCCACAGCACGTCGGTGAAATACAATTCGCTGTATGCGCCCTGCCAGAGCAGGAAATTGCTCAGCCGGCACTCGCCGCTGGTGCGTATGATGAGGTCCGGGTCGGGCCACTGCGCCGTGTACAGCGCTTCGGAGATGGTCTGCGGGTCGATGCCGTCCGCATTGAGCGTGCCCTGCTCCACGCGCTGTGCAATCCGTCGCACCGCGTGCGTGATTTCGCTGCGGGAGCTGTAATTTATGGCGAGAATCAGCGTTATGTCGCTGCACTGCTCCGTGCTTGACTCGATAGAGCGGATGTGGTCTACGACCTTGGGCGAGAGAGCCGAGCGGTCGCCTATAATCTTAACGCACACGCCCTGACGTTTGAGCTCCGGCGTTTCGGCCTCTATGCTGCTGCATATCAGCTCCATCAGTGCCGATACCTCCTGCTGCGGCCGCCCCCAGTTCTCGGTCGAGAAAGCGTACAGCGTGAGATACTTTATCCCGATTTTCCGAGCTGCCACCAATACGGTCCGCACTGTTTCCACGCCATGAATATGGCCGTACATACGTTCTTTACCCCGGCTGCGCGCCCATCGGCCGTTGCCGTCCATTATTATCGCTACGTGAGCTGGTATGTCGTTTTTATTCATATCCTTAAAAGCGGGAGAAGTATTAAAGTCGCAAATATAAGACATAATCCGTTAATATTTCCGCCCGGGCGCCAACTTTTTATTCATCTTGTGCCGGTCCGGGTTTCTGCCGCGGCAAATCCCTCTGGTCCAGGCCCCACATCATCTTATTCCTTAACGTGTCGTAGAAGGATATATTTTGCAGTTTTATCAAAAAAACCGATATGTCGGCCTTCCTGACTCCGAAACAGGCTCCGTTTCCGGCCTCGAAGTTCATGTTGTCGAGCGATACCAGCGCCTTCTCGCCCCGTGTGAACACTTGCAGGCTCAGCTCGGCGGAGTCCGGTATCACGACCGGCCGCATCGAAAGGTTGTGCGGCGCTATGGGTGATATTATCATGCAGCGGCACTGGGGCGAGACTATCGGTCCGCCCACGCTGAGCGAGTATGCCGTCGAACCTGAGGGTGTGGAGACTATCACTCCGTCGCCGTGGTAGTTCGCCACCATGTCGCGGTCGGCGTATACCCTTACGTTTATCATCGCCGCCGCATGGCGCTGTATGGCCAGTTCGTTGAACGCGAACGGGAAGTCGGGCGCCGGCGAGAAATCGCCGTCCGCTGCGAGAAGCGGCCGCTGCTCTGTCGTGTATCGTCCTGCCAGTATCTCCTCTATGGCGGAGCCGGCGCTGCGTTCCGGGATGTTGGCCAGAAAACCGAGTCTGCCCGCGTTTATGCCCAGCAGCGGGACGGCGCGTCCGGCCAGCAGACGGACACCTTCGAGTATCGTTCCGTCGCCGCCGTAGCACAGCAGTATGTCGTCGGGCGAGATGTCGCAGTCTTGCAGTCCGGCGTATCTTTTGTTTTGCGGTATTGTGAGGCCGGATGCCGATTCCAGCTCCTCGGCCAGTCCGCGATTGACGTGAAAATCAACTCCGTAACGTGTTATTGCCGCAATGAGCGGGAGCAGAGCTTCGGGAGAGCGTCCTGCCGACGGCCGTGAAAAAATGTAGAATTTCATTTCAAAACAAAAAATATGTCGTAACTTTACCCTGCGCAAAGATACGAAAAGCCGGGCGCAGAGCCAAACGAAGTTTGGATATGCCGGGACAGAGTATCTTCTACCGCAGGTCAAAGGTACGAATAAGCCGAGCGCAAAAGCAAATTTATTTGCGGTTTTGCCGAGGCGAAGTATCTAAGACGAAGTCAAAGGTACGAATAAGCGAGAGCAATGCCAAATCACATTAGAGCATTGCCGAACGGGAGTATCTTGGGCGGCGGCCAACGATACGAATAAGCAGGATGCAAAAGCAAATTTATTTGCTTGCGGTCCGGTGCGAGTAAAACATACAAGTAAAGGCGATGACAAAACTCAGTGTCAACATAAACAAGATAGCGGTTATCCGCAATTCACGCGGCGGCAATCTTCCCGATGTGACGGCCGCGGCCCTGAATCTGGAAAAATACGGAGCCGAAGGCATAACGGTGCATCCGCGTCCTGACCAGCGTCATATACGTTATTCGGATGTGGAGCAGCTCAAAGGCGTCCTTACGACCGAACTGAACATCGAGGGCAATCCTGTTCCGCGGTTCGTGGAGCTTGTCATGCGCACTGTTCCGGCGCAGGTGACTCTGGTTCCGGATGCCGAGGACGCCATAACCTCCAACGCCGGCTGGGATACGCGTGCGAATTTCGATTTCCTGAAACGGATTACGGAACAGTTTCACGGACGCGGCATCCGTGTGTCGATATTCGTCGACCCGGATTGCGATATGGTTCGCGGAGCTGCCGAGACGGGTGCCGACAGGGTGGAGCTCTATACCGAGAGCTATGCCCGGGAGTACGCCGCCGGTCCGGAAGCTGCGATTGCGCGTTATGCGGCGGCGGCAGAGGAGGCGCGCCGGCTGGGGCTGGGGCTCAATGCGGGGCATGATTTGAATCTCGACAATCTGGAATATTTCCACCGCTGCATACCGTGGCTCGACGAGGTGTCGATAGGCCATGCCCTCATTTCGGACGCGCTTTATTTCGGTCTTGAAAATACTGTGCAACTTTACAAACGCAAACTTTTATAGAATTATGAAAAGAATCCTTGTTGCGGCCGTCCTGCTGCTGGGAGCGGTGCAGCTGTCGGCCCAGAACGAATACAATTTTCAGAAACGCAGCATGTACCAGCAGTTGCCGGTCGGCAAGACCGATATAGTGTTTCTCGGCAACAGCATAACGGACTACGGTCCGTGGGAAGAGTTTTTCCCCGGCTGCAAGATAAAGAACCGCGGTATATCCGGCGATAGGACATCGTGGATGCTGGAACGTCTGGACCCGATAGTGAAAGGTTCTCCGCGCAAGCTGTTCCTGATGATAGGCATTAACGATTTGGCCGCCGGAGTGTCGCCCGAGACCGTCGCCGGCAACATTGCCCGGATAGTCGAGCGTTTCCGCACCGAATCCCCGCGGACGAAACTCTACGTGCAGAGCATACTTCCCGTAAATAACAACATCCCGAAACATGCCCGTCATCACGGCTCGAAGGATGCCGAGATAATCCGTACCAACGAACTGATAAAGGAGCTTTGCGGACGGTACGGAGTGTGCTACGTCGATGTCTATTCGTCCCTTGTCGGCGAGGACGGCAAATTGAAACTGGAATACACCAACGACGGTCTGCATCTGATGATGCCCGGGTACGAGGTTTGGAAAGGTGTGATAGAAAAGTACGTCAGGAAGTGATAGAACCATTGAGTCTGCCCGTATTCGGACGCATTTCGCGTTTGGCCGCTGAAATGGGCGTAAGGGCTTATGTTATCGGAGGATACGTAAGGGATTATTATCTGCATCGTCCGTGCAGCGATGTCGATATAGTGGTCGATGGCGACGGCGTTCTTCTGGCTGGTGCCCTGGGACGCGAGTTGCATGCCAAGGTCACTGTTTTCAAGACTTTCGGGACAGCCATGCTGAAAACCGGAGGCATGGAGATAGAGTTTGTTGGAGCCCGCAAGGAGTCTTACAGCAGCGACTCGCGCAAGCCGCGCGTCAGTGCCGGAACAATCGAGGATGACCAGCTGCGGCGCGACTTTACCATAAATGCGCTGGCATGGTCTCTGAACAGCGATGATTTCGGGCGGCTTGTCGACCCGTTCGGCGGCATGGATGATTTGCGCGACTATATAATACGCACTCCGTGCGATGCCGACATAACTTTTTCCGACGACCCGCTGCGCATGATGCGGGCAATTCGTTTCTCATCGCAGCTGGGATTCGATATAGAGCCTGCCACGTTCGAGGCCATACGCCGCAATGCGGAACGTATAAGGATTGTTTCGCGCGAGCGTATTATTACGGAACTCAACAAGATAGTTCTCTCGCCGTGTCCGTCGATGGGATTCATGTCGCTCGACAGCGCAGGACTGCTTAAACTGATATTCCCGGAGCTGGACCGTCTGAAAGGTGTCGAGCGTGTCGGAGGCAACGCGCACAAGGACAATTTTCTGCATACGCTCAAAGTGCTGGACAACGTGTCGGCCAAAAGCGACGATTTGTGGCTCCGCTGGGCCGCGCTGCTGCACGATATAGCCAAGCCGCAGACAAAGGCCTACGATGCCCGTGTCGGCTGGACATTCCACGGGCACGAGGTGGTCGGTGCGAGGATGATACCTTCGATATTCCGGAATATGCGGCTGCCGATGAACGAGCACATGAAGTTCGTTCAGAAAATGGTGGCGCTGCATTTGCGCCCGATAGTTCTGTCGGAGGATTTGGTTACGGATTCGGCCGTCCGGCGCCTGTTGTTCGAGGCGGGGGATGATGTGGAGTCGCTGATGTGTCTTTGCGAGGCCGACATAACCTCGGGAAACGATGCCAAGGTGCGCCGTTTTCTCGCCAATTTCCAGCTTGTGCGTCGCAAGATGAAGGATATCGAGGAGAAGGACCGCGTGCGGAACTTCCAGCCTCCGGTCAGCGGCGAGCTTATCATGAGCACCTACGGACTGCCGCCGTGCAGGGAGGTGGGCGACATAAAGGCCGCTATCAAGGAGGCGATTCTGGACGGCGTGATATCGAATGACTACTCTCAGGCGTATGCTTTTATGGAGAAACTCGCTTCCGAAATGGGGCTGACAAAGAAGTCCGCAGACAGCGCGGATTCTGTTGCTGCACCATCCGAATGAGATATGCGTTTCGGGGGCTTAGGTGCGGTGGCATTCGCATGACCGCTGCTAAAATGTGTTTTTGCGTATGCTGAGCCGTATCGCCGGTTTAGCCGAAGATACTTGGTCTTTGCGGCTTGAATCAATGTTTCCGGTTTGTACCTGTTTGTATCGTTGGCCTTCGGTCGAAGATACTTCACCTCGGCAAAACTGCAAATAAATTTGCTTTTGCGCCCTCGCTTATTCGTATCGTTGGCCTGCGGCCCAAGATACTCCCGTTCGGCAAAATGCAAGCGAGCTTGCTTTTGCGCTCACTTAATCGTATCTTTGCAGCGATTTAAATATGTTCGGAAATTATGTACGACAGTATTGTTAAACCTCTGTTGTTTCTGTTCAGCCCGGAACGAATCCACACCATAACGGTCGGTATTCTGCGTCTGCTGGGGCATATACCGGGAATGAGATTTCTTGCAGGACTTTTTTTCAGGGTGAAGAATCCCGCCTTGCAGCGTGAGGTGCTGGGCATAAAATTCCCTAATCCGGTGGGATTGGCTGCCGGATTCGACAAGAATGCCGAAGTTTACGACATGCTCTCCGCATTTGGATTCGGATTTGTCGAGGTAGGGGCCATCACTCCTAAGCCGCAGAGCGGAAATCCGCGTCCGAGGCTGTTCCGTCTGCCGCAGGATGAGGCTGTCATAAACCGTATGGGATTCAATAACAAGGGTATGGACAGCGCCATAGCGCGTCTTCGCCGCGGAAGCCGTATTCCTATCGGCGCCAACATAGGCAAGAATACGGCCACGCCGAACGATATGGCGCCGGCCGATTACCTGAAACTGTTCCGGAGCCTGTATGAGTACGTGGATTATTTCGTAGTCAATGTAAGCTGTCCGAATGTCAAGAATATCGGGCAGTTGCAGAGTAAGGAGAACATATTGTCCATTCTGGAACCGTTCTTCGATTTCCGTCGCGGACAGAACACCTATCGTCCGGTGCTGGTTAAAATATCGCCCGATTTGAGTTTCGGGCAAATCGACGATATAATCGAGGTGCTGATTGACACGCCTCTGGACGGAATTGTGGCCACCAATACCACAACCTCGCGCGAGGGATTGCACTCTTCGGAACAGCAAATCGGTAAAATCGGAGCCGGAGGACTTAGCGGTCGCCCGCTGAAAGAGCGTGCTCTGGAAATCGTGCGTTATGTGCACGAGAAAACCGAGGGCCGTTATCCGATTATAGGAGTCGGCGGAGTGATGAACGAGCAGGATGCGCTTGACATGCTAGATGCCGGAGCCGATTTGATACAGATTTATACCGGATTCATTTACGGCGGACCTTCTATGGTGCGGCGTATCTGCAAGGCTATTGCCCAGCGAGAGGCGTCCGCAAAATCGTCGGGCAGGTAGTCCCGGATTAATTTTGTGTCGCCGGGGCGGGGGATAGTTCTCGGCGATTTGTCCAAGCGATAAACGGAAGAATCATGAATGCATATGTAATCACGGTCGGTGACGAGATTCTCATCGGTCAGATTGTCGATACCAATGCCGCATATATTTCACGCTGTCTGGGCGATATCGGCATAACCGTCGAGGAGCGTATCTCGGTGGGGGATGATGCCGAACGCATTGCCGAAGCCATCGGCCGCGGAATGTCGCGCTGCCGGGTGGTCATCATGACAGGCGGTCTGGGACCCACGCGCGATGATATTACCAAGCGCACGCTCTCTGCATATTTCGACTCTCCTCTGGTGCGTCACGAGCCTACATATGCGGCGGTGCGCGATATGCTCGCCCGGCGCGGTATAGAGTTTAATGAACTGAACCGCGGCCAGGCCGATGTTCCGGCTTGCTGTACGGTTCTGCCCAACCGCAACGGAACGGCTCCCGGCATGTGGTTCGAGCGTGACGGCAGGATTCTGGTTTCGCTTGCCGGAGTCCCGTTCGAGATGAAGGCGCTTATGGACGAGCAGGTCGTTCCGCGGCTGAAAGAGATGTTCAGTCTGCGAAGCAACGTACATCGCACTATGATTACTTTCGGGCTGGCCGAATCTGTCCTTGCCAAGAAAATAGAGCCGTGGGAAGACTCTCTGCCTGAGTGGCTGCATCTGGCGTATCTGCCCTCGCCGTCCGCCATACGGCTCCGGCTCTCTGCGTACGATACTGATGCGGCGAGTGCCAGGGAGCTGATAGATTCTCTCTTTTCACAGCTCGAACGGATGATAGGCCCCTATGTGATAGGCTATGATGACTGTTCCGTCGTTGATTCGGTCATGGAACTGCTTGCGCTCAGGCAGGCTACCGTTGCGGTGGCCGAGAGCTGCACCGGCGGGCGCATTGCGTCGCAGATTGTGGAGAAGGCCGGCGCTTCGCAGTATTTCCTGTGCGGAGTGGTGTCGTACAGCAATGAATCGAAAGCCGGTATTCTCGGAGTCAGTGCCGGGGACATAGAGCGTTACGGGGCTGTCAGCAGTCAGGTTGCGGCGCAGATGGCCGAAGGTGTCAGACGTATTTCCGGAGCCGATTACGGTGTCGCTACTACCGGTATAGCCGGTCCGGGCGGCGGTACTGCGGAAAAGCCGGTGGGCACGGTATGGATAGGCATTGCCACGGCGGAAAAAGTAGTGACGCGCCGCATGTGCTACGGGCAGCTCAGGCAGCAGAACATAGAGCGGGCGAGCGCATCGGCTCTCGCATTGCTGCGGCTGGCTCTTATGGACTGTCTGGACGAAAGCGAGGATGTTCAGCTGTAACAGTAGCCGGTTCTTGTGATTCGCGGCTGCGAGATTCATCATTGGAGGCTATTGCACGTCTGGCCGCGATGGTGTAATTTCGTGTATTGAAATTTCATTTACAGAACTTTCCTATGGACAATAATTCATCGTGCCGGAATTCCCGGCCGCGGCCGTCGATTTTATCCTCAAAGATGAAAGCCGCCGAACTTATCGAATCCGATTACGGCCTGCTGCCGGTATTTTCCCGTTTCGGCATACGCATGGGGTTCGGGGATGTGAGTGTCGGGGAGCTTTGCGGGCGTTACGGCATTTCGTCCGAACTGTTTCTGCTGATATGCAGGATATACTCTTTGCGGGATTACATGCCGTCCGACAGCGGTCTGTGCCGGAACGATTTGGAAGGAATAATGCGGTATCTGCACAATTCGCACGCCTACTATTCCGAGGAGGCCATTCCGCATCTGAGTGCCGATATGAATGTGCTGATGAACAGCTGCGACAAAAATCATCACAGGGTTCTGGCGCATTTTTTTGCGGATTACATTGCTGAGGTGGACAATCATTTAGCTTATGAGGAGAGGGTCGTTTTTCCGTATGTGAGGGTTGTACTCGGAGGCGAGGCCGCCACTGAATACCGGATTGTCACCTTCGAGGACAATCATGGCGATATAGATGAGAAGCTGAGCGACTTGAAGAATATAATTATCAAATACCTGCCTGAGAACTGCTCCGATACGGTGCGTTATGAAGTGCTGTCCGGGATATTGCGCTTGGAGGAAGACCTGTGCAAACATACGCTCGTGGAGAACAACGTTCTCATTCCGTTGGTTCAAAAAGTGGAGAGAGATGCAGCGCGATAAGATATGCCGTATTGTGATAGTCGAACCTTCGGCCGTTGTCCGTGCGGGATTGGAGGCATTGCTGTCTGCCCGGACGGATATTAAGGTTGCGGCTTGTTTTGAGAGTATTGACGGCTGCGCGGAGCGTATCGCGTCGCTGCATCCGGATGTGGTGCTGATAAATCCTGTGCTCGTGTGTCAGCGCTCCGGTTCTGCTGTAAGGAGCCTGTTTCCAGAGATGAACGGCAGTGCTGTCGTGGCATTCGTGTATGGACTTTTCAGCGAGCGGGTCCTGGGACAGTACGACGGAGTTGTCACCATTCATGACGGAGCGGGCAGTATCGCCTCAAAGATTCGCGGAGCACTGGAAAGTACGGCGGGACGCTTCCCCGGTGAGAGTGCGGAACTTTCGGAACGCGAGCGCGAGATATTGATTTCGGTTGCCAAGGGCCTTGCCAACAAGGAAATCGCCGAACGTCATCATATCTCGATATATACCGTGATAACCCACCGTAAGAATATAACCCGTAAGACGGGCATAAAATCCGTTGCGGGTCTTACGGTTTACGCGCTGCTTAACAATCTGATAGATTATCCCGAGATGCAGTAGGCGGTGACCGTGTCGCCTGGGCGGTTGGCCCCGCCGTCCGGAATTAAATATGCGTTTCGCGCCACAGCATGGCCGCCATAGAGTCCGTCACAAAGAGACACCGCCGCGAATTTTTCGCAGCGGTGTCTCTCTTGCAGTATGCGGTTTTACTATTTGAATCTTTTGAGAGCCGGAGCTATGATGGATTCCATTACGTCGTATCCTTCCGCAGTAGGATGGACTCCGTCCTTTGTGTATGCTGGGTTGAGGGCTCCGTCTTCCGTGACCATCGGAGTGTAGAAGTCCACCCATACGAGTTTATGCTCGCGGGCATATTTTTCGAGCATCGCGTTGAGCTCCTTTATGGTTTCTACCGGGTCCACATCCTTGCGCCAGCCGAACTTTTTGGCTGGCAGTACGGAACATAATATCGGTTTGATCTTGTTGGCCTGAGCCAGCTGTATCATCGAGACGATGTTCTGGAAGATGTATTCCGTTTTAATCGCACCGTTGTTGAGGGCTATGTCGTTGGTGCCGGACAGAATAACCACGGCTTTCGGGTGCAGGTTTATCACGTCGTTTCTGAATCTGCACAGCATCTGCGACGATACCTGACCGCTGATGCCGCGTCCTTCGTAGTTGTTGTCAGTGAAGTACGAAGGATGTTTTTCGGCCCAGCCCTCGGTTATCGAATTACCCATGAAAACGACGGCGGGAGCGGTTTTTCTTTGAGCGTTGGCCTGCTCGTAGCGGGAGTGGTTTGCCCAGTCATTTCTTTGTGCCTGTGCCGAAACTACTGTCAGCAGGACCAATAATGAAGCGATTAGATTTTTCATATATTTTTGCGTTATTGTGTCTACTGGCAAAGTTAAGAATAAAATTGTAGATTTTACGCTAAAAAGAGGGTTTCCTGCCTGGTTGCGACTTGCGGAGGGTGGTGTGTGCCGGAAAAAAACTATTTTTGCATGTCTGAAATATCATAATGCTATGAATAAACTTTTTATTGCCGGATTGCTTGCAGCGGCAATGTGTGCATGCGTCTCGAAAGAAGGGGAGAAGAAGGTGCGTCTTAACGTGGAGATGACCGTTTCGGCGCAGAATAGGGCCGAACTGCTCGACAACATGCTGCGTCTGGCAGAAGCCTCGCGTGCCGAACAGGGGTGCCTCGGGTACGAGGTATTTGAAAACAGCCGCGATTCTTTACGGTTTATCATCGTCGAGACGTGGGAGAGTGAGTCGGCGCTTCAAGCTCACCAGCAGACGGAGCATTTCAAAATCCGTGCGGCTAAGAACGGCGAGCTGAGGACTTCCTCTTCTCTTCTGAAATTCGAGTTTTAGAGCGGCGCCAGCCGCTGCACCTGCTTGCGACTACCACGATATTTAGCGCATAATTTCCCGTTTTGACAAGATTGTCGTTTCGGATAATAACAACGATTTTTCCGGAACGATGTTTTGTTGTATGCATATAACAAGTTTTATTTATTATATTTTGTAAAAAAGAATAGTCCGGACTTGGATATTTGATATAAATACCGTATTTTGCAATTAAACTAAGGGTTTAGTTTTTTTGGTTGTGAAAATTATTGTCTTACGTCTAACTGATGAATGTTATGAGGATTGTAATATTATTGCTGTTTTTTATTGGTGTAGTGTCATGTAAATCGAATGCGTTGCGGGATGAGGATTTTTTCTACGGAGAAATACACCGTGTTAAGGTTCCCTCTGTCGAACGGCTCGAAATGCGCGAAAATACAGGAGAGCATATTTATCATACTTACTTCAATGTGTGCGATTCTCTGATTGTGTTCTATGTAGACGATGGAACTTCCTATTTTGCTGTTAGCGATTTGCGGACGAAAAAGTGTGTGGGACGTTTTGTCGGCAAAGGCCGTGGTCCGAATGAACTCATCTATGCAATGCCGCTCATTTATCAGATATGCGAGAATTCCGACGGCGACAAATGCGCGGCCGTTTATGGATTAAATGAAGACAGGCTGATGATTTGGAACATCTCCAAGTCGATAAGTAAGGGTTGTACCGTGATAGACCGCGCTTACAGTTTCAAAGTCCATGATTATAAGTATCGATATTATTATGATTATTTTATTCTGCACGATACTTTGGCAGTAGCCTATATGTCATCTACCTATACGATAGTAGGGCAAAAAGAGCTTCCTGTCCAGGCGGTGCGGCTGTTGTCTCTTCCGCAGATGGATGTTCTGCGTGAGTATCCTCTGTACAAGAAGATAATCGACATGACGAATTCAAATCTTGACTGGGAGAAGAGTCAGCATTATTTCCACTCGCTTAATGCCATGAAGCCCGACGGAACCAAATATGCGATGGCTATGTGCAAATTGCCTCAGATAAATATTCTCGATTTGGAGTCGGGCGAGATTAAGCATTGCAGATTGAAAGGCGGAGTCGGCGTGGAGTCATTTTTCGGTACAGAGGTAAAATCTTATCATAGCCAGACCGTATGCGATGACGATTATATTTATGCCATGTATTACGGTTTTGCAGACAAGTGGAAAATAGACAGCACTTTGGAAGATAAAATATCCAATTCACCGCATTTGGTACATGTTTACGACTGGGACGGTAACCTTGTTAAAGTTTTCGATTTGGGCATTCCAGTATGTTCAATATGTGTCAGCGACGGAGTGTTGTGGACCATGAACTGGTATACCGAACAATTGCTTAGCTGCACCATTGCGGATAAATTGTAGAATTTATGGTGCATAGGTGTTGATTTGTGTGAAATAATATTATTTGTTGTTTGGATATTTGATGTAAATATTGTATTTTGCGCTTAGCCTAAGTATTTAATTATTAATTGTGAAAAACTATGAAGAAAAAACTGTTTTTTGGGGCGCTGGGTGCTGTTGCAGTTTGTGCAGCCGTGTGTTTTTATTTTGTCTTTACCGGCCGGCAAGATAAAATGTCTTTGTCGTATTTGGGGCGTATGAATGTTGAGGCATTGGTTAGCGGAGAGTCTGCCGGTTCGGTCACTGCGATAGTTTGTTATAAAACAATTGATGCGTCGGTGTTTAATACAGACCGAGGACCTTGGGTGCGTTGCGGAGACAACACTCCCACAGAGATAGTTGCGTGTAAAAAAAGTGAGTTTGGCTTAGCGGCTTCTCCAGATCGGTGTTTACCTGAGGAGGAATAATTGCTATGAGAATTATATTATTATTGCTGGTTCTTGTCGGGGCTATGTCATGTAAATACAACAGTTTGCGTGACGAAGATTTTTTCTATGGGGAAATTCACAGCGTCGAAATTCCTGCAGCTGAGCGGCTGGAAATGCAGGAGAATACAGGTGAGTATATATGTCACGTTCCCGTTATGGTTTGCGATTCATTGGCCGTATTTTACGGCAATGACGGTGTTCATCATTTCATTGTAAGTGATTTGCGGACGAAAAAGTGTTTGGGAAGTTTTGTCAGCAAGGGACGAGGACCGAATGAGGTGGTATCCCATCAGTTTATTTATCAGATATATGAAAACGCAGACGGCGATAAGTCTACTGCTGTTTATGGTATAAATGAAGATAGGCTGCTGATTTGGAATATATCCAAGTCTATAAGTCAGAATTGCACTGCAATAGACTGTACTTACAGGTTTAGTATTCCAGATGATAAGATTCGATATTATATGGATTATTTTATTCTGCACGATACTTTGGCGGTAGCCTATATGCCGTCTGACTATACGACTGTAGAAAAAGATGCGCTGACGGCTCCAGCAGTCAGATTGGTGTCTCTTCCTCGTAGAGAAGTTCTGCGCGAGTATCCGCAATTCAAGAAAGTAATCGAAAAGACAAATGAAAATCTTGGATTTGAAAGTCGGTTTTATTTCCGCACGCTTAATGCCATGAAGCCCGATGGAACCAAATATGCGATGGCTATGGGTTATTTGCCTCAGATAAATATTCTCGATTTGGAGTCGGGCGAGATTAAGCATTGCAGACTGAAAGGCGGCGCTGGCGTGGAAGCATTTGCCGGTACAGAGATAAAATCATGTTACGGTCAGACCGTGTGTGATGACGATTATATTTATGCCATGTATTATGGCATTGTCCAAAATCGTGATATAAACATCTCTTTGGAGGATAAAATAGCCAATCTGCCGCATATGATGCATGTTTACGACTGGAACGGCAACCTTGTGAAGGTTCTTGATTTGGAGATTCCTGTGACATGGATGTGCGTTAGTGACGGAGTATTGTGGGCCATGAATAGTTACACCGAACAGTTGCTTAGCTGCACCATTGCGGATAAATTATGAAACGTATTGTTATGATACTGCTCGTTTTGTCAGTTGTGAGCTGCAAGACAGCAATGGAGCGGGACATGTTGCGTTTTATCGGAAGCCGCGTGTGTATGAATGACGGATTAAAAGCATCTGTCGACTCGGTTTTTGAAGCGCACGGGCAATGCCGGATGGTATTGGTGCTTTATAATGAGATGACCAATAATTGTCTGCCGTGTTCGTTTTCCAATATTCGGTTTATCGACATGTGCAAGAGCGAATTTTCAGAGATGGGACTGGAACCGGTCGTTGTTGTCGGTAAGAATAGTTCGTTTCCGGCGCAGGATATCATAAAGTCCATCAGAGATGATATGGGATTCGATTATCCTGTCGTGTTCGACGACAGCGGGTATATGTTGTCGGAAAATCCGGTGCTGCGCAAGTATGATATATGCAGAACCTTTGTAATTGATAGGGACGGGACAGTGCTGTGGCTCGGTAATCCGGCTCAGAACAGCCGTACTTTGGACTTGTTCAAGCAACATATGCAGTAAATATAATTAACAGATAAAAAGACTCCGTGCTAAAACGTTTCTGCACGGAGTCTTTTGTTTGGAAATGTTGTCGATTATTCCCACTCGATTGTTGCGGGCGGTTTGGAGGAGATGTCGTACACTACGCGGTTGATGCCCCGGACCTTGTTGATGATATCGTTCGAAACCTTGGCAAGGAAATCGTATGGCAGATGCACCCAGTCGGCTGTCATGCCGTCGGTCGATGTGACCGCGCGCAGGGCAACGCAACTCTCGTATGTTCGCTCGTCGCCCATTACACCGACACTCTGTACCGGCAGCAGAATGACGCCTGCCTGCCATACGTTGTCATACAGCCCGGCTTCTCTGAGCGAGTCTATGAATATCTTGTCGGCCTGTTGCAGGATGTCGACCTTTTCGGCCGTAACCTCGCCCAGGATGCGGATGCTCAGACCCGGCCCGGGGAAAGGATGACGTCCCAGCAGTCTCTGGCTTAGACCCAGCTGGCGTCCTACACGTCGAACCTCGTCCTTGAACAGCAGCCGGAGCGGCTCGACGATTTTAAGATTCATTTTTTCAGGCAGTCCGCCCACGTTGTGATGCGACTTTATGGTTGCAGACGGACCTTTTACCGACGACGACTCTATGACGTCGGGATAAATGGTTCCCTGTGCGAGCCATTTTATGTCGGTGAGTTTCTGTGCATGCTCGTCGAATACCTCGATGAAGTCGCGGCCCACTATCTTGCGTTTTTTCTCAGGGTCTGTCACGCCTTTCAAATCTCCGAGGAATTTATCACCGGCCTTCACGCCTATGACGTTTAGTCCCATGTCGCGGTACGACTCCATTACATCCTCGAACTCGTTTTTGCGCAGCAGTCCCATGTCGACGAATATACATGTCAGATTCCTGCCGATAGCCTTGTGCAGCAGCATTGCCGCCACCGACGAATCCACACCGCCCGACAGGGCGAGGATGACCTTGTCTTCGCCTATTTTCGAACGAAGCTCCGCCACTGTCGATTCTATGAACGAATCGGGCGTCCAGTCCTGTTTGCAACCGCAGATGTCGACGGCGAAGTTGCGCAGCATCTGTATTCCTTCGGTCGAGTGGTACACTTCCGGATGGAACTGAATGCCCCATGTCTGTTCGCCTTCTATCTGATATGCGGCCACTTCCACATCCTCGGTACTTGCGATGATTTTGCAGCCGTCGGGACGACGCGTTATCGTGTCGCCGTGCGACATCCATACCTGCGAGGTTGCCGAGATGTCTTTGAGCAACGGGTTCCCTGCATCCTTGACCGAGAGCATGGCCCTGCCGTATTCGCGTTTCTCGCTCGGCGCTACGCAGCCTCCGAAATGTTGTGCGATGTATTGCGCGCCGTAGCAGACGCCGAGAAGGGGCATCCGGCCCTTAATCTGCGAAAGGTCTATCTGAGGCGCATCCTCGCTGCGTACCGACGAAGGGCTGCCGGAGAGTATCACTCCGCTGTATTGCGACAGCTCGGGTACCTTGTTGAACGGATGTATCTCGCAGTATATGTTTATCTCACGCACTCTGCGTGCGATGAGCTGCGTGTACTGCGAGCCGAAATCCAGTATCAGTATTTTCTGCATAAATTATAAATGTGTTTTTTTCTATCTTATCTGGGCACCGGTCTGTTTCTCGAACTGAGCGAGAAGGTTGTTCATGGTCTTGTCTATTACAGCGTCGGTGAGAGTATGCGTTTTGTCTTGCAGGATGAAACTGAGGGCATACGATTTTTTGCCCTCCGGCAGTTTGTCGCCTTCGTATACGTCGAACAGCGATACGTTTTTGAGCAGTTTGCGTTCTGTTGCCAGAGCTATGGCGCGCAGCCGCTCGAACGTAACCGATTTGTCGACCAGAAGTGCAAGGTCGCGTTTTACCTCCGGATATTTTGAGAGTTCCTCCGCTGTGACTTTGTTTTTGCGCGTGGCCTTTATCAGAGCGTCGAAGTCCATCTCCATGAAGTATACGGGAGCCTTGATGTCCATGCTTTCGGTTATTTTGCGGGCCACGACACCCATTTGCATGAACTCCTTGCCCATAATATCGAAAGAGAGCGCCTGGTCGAATAAATCCGATTCGGGATTCTTGCTTCGCAGCGTATATATGTCTATACCCATACGCCGGAGAATCATCTCCGCCGCGGCGCGCAGCGTGAAGAACGAACTGCGCTCGCTCTTGCCTCTCCACGACTGCTGAGTGTCCGCACCTGTCACGGTGACAGCCAGACGGAAAGTCTCACTGTAAGGCGCCAGCGGATTTTGCTCCTGCTCGGCCTTCTTCTGCGGGTCGAATGCGTAGCAGTTTCCGAACTCGTAGAGTTTGAGGTCAGGGTTGCGTCGGTTGGCATTCAGGGCCACGGTTTCCAAAGCCCCGAACAGAAGTGTCTGACGCATGACATTCAAATCCGCACTGAGCGGATTGAGTATCCTTACGCATGTTTCGGGTTTGTAGCTTTCGAGCGGTTCGTAGTATGCGCTGCGAGTGAGCGAGTTGTTCATTATCTCGGTGTATCCTACGGCCGAGAGCATGTCCGAAATGGTATTTACGATTTTTGTCTTGTCCGGCTTCGGGGCATACGAGAGGGTGGAGTGTACGCTCTGCGGAATCTCGATGTTGTTGTATCCGTATATGCGGAGTATGTCTTCCGCAAGGTCGGCTTCGCGTGTGACGTCTACACGGTACGGCGGCACCTCTACGCTGAGCGTGTCATCGGTGCGCGAGAGAATCTTCACGTCCAGCGCGGAGATTATTCCAAGCAGTGTCTGTTCGGGTATCTGCTTGCCGATGAGAGCGTTTATGCGATTCAGCGATATGTCGAAGCGCGCCGGTTCGATTTTGTCCGGATATATGTCGATGATTTCGGAAGATATCTTTCCTCCTGCCAGTTCCTTGAAGAGCATTGCTGCTCGTTTGAGCGCGTATACGGTCATGTCCGGGTCGATGCCGCGCTCGAACCGGAACGAGGCGTCCGTATTCAGACCGTGGCGCCGGGCCGTCTTTCGGATTCGCACCGGATTGAAGTATGCGCTTTCGAGGAATATGTTCACTGTGTCCTGGCTCACGCCGCTTTTCAAACCTCCGAACACTCCGGCGATGCACATCGGCTCGCTCTGCGAACAAATCATCAGGTCCTCCGCGTCGAGCGTTCGTTGCGTTCCGTCGAGCGTTACGAAAGGCGTGTCCTGCGGGCAGGTGCGTACTATGACCTTGCCGCCGTCTATTTTGTCGGCATCGAAAGCGTGCAGCGGCTGTCCCAGTTCGTGGAGCACGAAGTTGGTGATGTCGACGAGATTGTTGTGCGGATTGAGACCTATCGCTCTCAGTGCGTTCTGCATCCAGTCGGGCGACGGACCTATTTTCACGTCGGTTATTGTGATTCCGGCATATCTGGGTGCGCCCTGACGGTCGATGACCTCGACCTGAGTCATCCTGTCGTGGTTGTCGACGCTGAAATCATCGACCGACGGCAGGGTGAGAGCGGTTGTCTGTCCGTTGGCATTGAGATATGCCGCCAGGTCCCTGGCCACGCCGTAGTGCGACATTGCGTCGGCGCGGTTCGGGGTAAGTCCTATTTCGAGAAGATAGTCTTCCTCTATGTTCAGGTACTCCTTGGCGGGAGTTCCTACGGGGGCATCCTGCGGCAGTATCATGATTCCGTCATGTGAGGAGCCTATGCCCAGTTCGTCCTCGGCGCACAGCATGCCCAGCGATTCCACGCCTCTAATTTTACTTTTCTTTATTTTGAATCCTTCTTTTTCCGGGTCGGGATAGAGCACCGTGCCGACTGTGGCGCACAATACCTTCTGACCTGCCGCTACGTTCGGAGCGCCGCAGACAATCTGCAACGGCTGCTGTTCGCCGACGTTCACTTCCGTAATGTGCAGGTGGTCCGAATCGGGATGGTCGATGCATGTAAGCACCTGTCCGACAACCACTCCGGCCAGACCGCCTTTGACGGTCTCTATTTTGTGCAGTCCTTCGACTTCGAGTCCTGTCGACGTGAGTATTTCGGCGATTCGTTCGGCGGACAGCGATGTGGAAACGTACTTTCTGAGCCAGTTGTAAGATATATTCATATGGATGAATGCGAATAAGAGTGTAAAATCAGCCCAAAGGTAGTTATTTTTTCGTATTTAACATTCTGTCGGTATAAAATTTGGAACCCTCCGGGTGGTAAAATATTTTGGAGATGACTGTAAATACCGTATTACTAATATTAAATTTCGTGTTTATGACAGCAGATGTAAAGCAAAAGACGGCTTTCACGCTTCCGACGCTGCCTTACGAGCTTTCGGCTCTGGCTCCGCAAATCAGCGAGGAGACGATGCGCTACCACTACGGGAAGCATCACAAGGCCTATATCGACAAACTCAATGAACTGATACGCGACACGCAGTTCGAGAACTACACGCTCGAAGACATCGTTCTTCGCTCCGAGGGGCCGATTTACAACAATGCGGCTCAGGCGTGGAATCATACGTTCTATTTCATGGCTCTCTCGCCCAATCCCAAGAGTGTGCCGACAGGGCAGCTCAGCGAGGCCATAAACCGCGATTTCGGTTCGTTCGACGAGATGAAGTCGCGTATCGAGAAGGCCGCCGGGGCGCTTTTCGGTTCGGGATGGGTATGGCTCGTGGCCGACAAGCGCGGCCGTCTGAGCATCGTTTCCGAGAGCAATGCCGGCAATCCGCTTACTCACGGACTCAAACCGCTTCTTGCCATCGACGTGTGGGAGCATGCCTACTATATAGATTACCGCAACGCGAGGGTCGATTCCGTCAAAGCCCTGTGGGACAGAATCGACTGGCGGGTGGTCGAGGAACGTTTCAGATAACGGTCCGTATTGCGAAAACGGTCGCTGTTCAAATAGTGACCGTTTTTTTTCACACTTTGGATATAAAGGATTATCTTCGCGGCATAATACGAAAACGGATTTTATGCACTGGTTTTCCGATTTGCTTCTCGGAGCGGGTATAGCCCACTCCGTTTTTGTGCTTGCTCTGGTCATCTCCACGGGCATTGCATTGGGAAAGTTGAAGATAAAGGGTGTTTCGCTCGGCATGACATGGATACTTTTCATCGGTATCCTCGCATCGCACGCCGGTATGCGCATAGATGCCGACATTCTGGAATTCGCCAAGGAGTTCGGTCTCATACTGTTCATTTATTCCATAGGCTTGCAGGTCGGTCCCGGATTTTTCGCTTCGTTCAAGAAAGGCGGTTTGCGGCTTGTCGGTTACAGTTCCGTACTTGTCGTTCTGGGAGTCGGTGTTACGCTGGCGCTGCATGCGCTTACCGGAACGCCTCTTACCACGATGGTGGGCATCATGCAGGGGGCCGTCACCGATACTTCGGGTCTCGGCGCCGCGCAGCAGGCGCTGCTCGATGCCACCGGCCGGAGCGACGATACCATCGCCATGGGGTATGCGGTGGCGTATCCGCTCGGTGTCGCCGGCGTGATTATGACGATTATTCTGGTGAAGTTCATTTTCCGTGTCAGATACGACTCCGAGACGCAGCAGCTGGCGGCTCTGGACAAAGACGCCCCGCACTCGGTGAACGTCTCCATCGAACTGACCAATTCCAATGTCGAGGGGCAGAGCATATCGTCCGTACAGAGACTTCTGAACTGTCCGTTCGTCATTTCGAGAATACGCCGCTCGGACGGCCGCATAGAGATAGCCGGAGCGGAGGCCGTTCTGCGCCCGGGTGACAGGCTGTTCGTCGTATGCGATGAAAATTACAAGGAATCTATCATCACATTTCTCGGACGCGAACTTCCCGACATGAGTTTCGAGGAGTGGCGCAAACTCGACAGCCAGCTCGTCTCGCGTCGGATTATCGTCACCCGCCCCGAAGTCAACGGCAAGAATATGGGACAGCTGGGGCTGCGCAGCAATTTCGGGGTCAATGTCACCCGTGCGAACCGTGCCGGCATGGAGCTTATGGTGACGCCTAAGCTCGAACTCCAAATGGGCGACAGACTAACTATTGTGGGAACGGAGGCGGCATTGGAGGGTGTGGCCAATTTCCTCGGCAACTCGATGAAACGTCTTCGAGAGCCCAATCTCATAACTCTTTTCGTCGGAATATTTCTGGGTGTTATTCTCGGGTCGCTTCCGATAGCCTTCCCCGGTATGCCCCAGCCTGTGAAACTCGGATTCACCGGCGGACCGCTCATCGTGGCCATACTTATCAGCCGTTTCGGTCCGCATTTCAATATGATAACATACACCACGCTCAGCGCCAATCTTATGGTACGGGAAATAGGCATTTCGCTGTTTCTGGCGTGCGTCGGTCTGGGTGCCGGCGAGAACTTCGTCGAGACGGTGATAGGCGGCGGCTACATGTGGATTCTTTACGGTTTTCTGATAACCGTCATTCCGGTGTTCGTCATGATGCTGCTTCTGCGCGGTGTGGCCCGGATGAATTTCTTTACCATTTCCGGACTTGCCGCCGGTGCCATGATGAATCCGATAGCCCTTGCGTATGTAAATTCGATGGGAGGAAACGACAACGCCTCGGTTACATATTCAACGGTTTATCCGTTTGCGATGTTCCTGCGCGTCCTTTTCGCTCAGATTCTGATTCTTATGGCCTGCTGACGGCCACAACCCGTATCCTTACCAGATAAAAACACGGCTTGCAAAAACCATTTGCAAGCCGTGTTTTTGTTGAGGTATGTGCTCTCGTTATTCTACATCGAATTTGTAGACGGTTGTCTGCGTATACGTTTCTCCCGGACGGAGCACCGATGACGGGAACGTGTCATGGTTCGGTGCGTCGGGATAGTTCTGAGCTTCGAGCGCTATGCCGCTCCGATAGTTGTACTTGTTTCCGTATTTGCCGACAGAGGTTCCGTCCATGAAATTGCCGCTGTAAAATTGCAGGGCTGGCTGGTCTGTGACAATAGTCATTTTTATGCCTGTCTTGGGCTCGTATACTACGGCGGCAGCATCTGAGTCCGGGTCCAGAATGAAATTGTGGTCGTAGCCCTTGCCGAAAGCGAGCGGTTGATAATCCTCCTCGATACGCTCGCCGATGAATGCCGGCGCGGTGAAATCCAGCGGAGTATTCTCGACCGATGCTATTTCTCCTGTCGGAATCAGCCCCTGGTCGGTGAGCGTGAATTTTTGCGCGTTGATTTGGAGCAGGTGCGAGTTTGTCGACTCGTCGGTTGTGCCGTGGAGGTTGAAATAGCAGTGGCTTGTCGGATTTATGACTGTCGGAGCATCAGTCTGAGCCGTGTATTTGATTACCACGGCATTGTCATCCGTAAGAATATACTGCACGTCGATGTTCACGTTGCCGGGGTATCCCTGGTCTCCGTCGGGCGAGAGGAGCGAGAAGACAATGGATTGCTCGCCGCATCCGACAGCCTGTACGCCTTCCGTTTTCCAGACTTTGGCCCACCAGCCGGACGAACCGCCGTGCAGATGGTTGACGCCGTCGTTGATTGTCAGCGTGTAGGACTGTCCGTCCAGTTCGAATTTCCCGTCGGCTATTCTGTTGCCGTAACGTCCCACTATCGGGCCGGCGAACTTGTCACCGGTCAAATACTCCTCTATTGTGGGGTATCCGAGAACCACATCCTTGTATCCGCCCTGTGCGTCGGGCACCCACAGCGAAACTATTCTCGCACCGTAGGACATGACCTGCATGGTCATGCCGTTGGAGTTTTCGAGCGTGTAGAGGGCTGTGGTGTCGCCGTCGATGACGGTTGTGAAATCTTCGGGACAGAGCAGCTGTTTGTCGCCAGTTTTGGGGTCGTGTGCGCATGCTGCGAAAATTATCGCTCCGAGGCATGCCGTGATTGCTTTTTTCATGCTTACCACCATATCGTGTATATGAATATCAACAGAGCTACGATTATAATCGAACTGATTTTAAAACTGGTGGATGTCTTGAACAGACCTTTCGGATATGAAACCTTGTTTTCGTCCACCGGCTTCTTGGAGAATATTGCGAACAGCACTATCAATGCGAAGCAGAGAAGGAATACTATGCCCATTCTGTTCATGAAAGGTACATTCGGAAGCAGGGATTTGAAGAGCACCGAGAATACGAATGTTCCGATTGCGGCGGCGATTGCGCCGTTTGCGGTCGCCCGTTTGTAGAAGAATCCGGCCAGGAAGATTGCCAGAGCTCCCGGAGATACGAATCCGGTGAATTCCTGGATGAACTGGAATGCCTGGTCGAGGTTGCTGAGAATCGGAGCCACAGCGCAGGCGATGACAAGTGCGGCGACGCTCGAAATACGTCCTACCGTAACCATTCCTTTTTCGGATACGCCTTTGTTGATGTACGATTTGTATATGTCCATCGTGAAAATGGACGATATGGAGTTCATCATCGAGGCCAGAGACGAGATTATGGCGGCCACCAGAGCTGCGAATGCCAGACCCTTGATTCCGGTAGGAATCATGTTGAGCAGGGTGGGGTATGCCTCATCCGGTTTGCCGAGCGGAGCGAGCATTCCGTCCTGAACCATTGTCCAGCAGATGATTCCTGGAACCACGATTATCAGCGGAAGCAGTATTTTGAGGAATCCGGCGAAAGCCAGACCTTTCTGCGCCTCGTCTATCGATTTGGAGGCCAGGGCGCGCTGTATGATGTACTGATTGCAGCCCCAGTAGTACAGGTTCGCCACCCAGAGTCCGCCTATGAGTACGCTCAGGCCCGGCAGTTCCGAATACGACGGATGACTTTTGTCGAGAATCATGTCGAATTTTTCGGGCGCACGGGTTGCGAGTTCCTTCACACCTGCGGTGAAACTGCCGTCGCCGAGCAGTTCGAATGCCACGTATGTGGTTACAAGGCCGCCTCCGATGAGGAATATCACCTGAATCACGTCGGTCCAAGCCACGGCTTTCAGACCTCCGTAAATGGAGTATGCCGCTGCGAATATTGCCAGACCGATGATTCCCCATATCAGAGGTACGCCCATCATTGTGTTGAGTGCGAGCGCTCCGAGATACAGAATCGAGGTGAGGTTCACGAATACGAATACGAGGAGCCAGAAAATGGCCATTATGGTCTTGACCCTCTTGTCGAATCTCTGTTCGAGGAACTGCGGCATGGTGTATATGCCGCGATGCAGATAGATTGGCAGGAAGAATGCCGCTACGATAATCAGTGTCACGGCGGCCATGAATTCATAGGATGCTATGCCCATTCCGATGGCGAATCCTGAGCCGGACATTCCGATGAACTGCTCAGCCGAGATGTTTGATGCGATGAGCGATGCTCCCACAGCCCACCACGGAAGAGCCTTGCTTGCAAGAAAATAGTCTTTCGAGTCTTTTGCGACTCCCTTTTTTTCGCGGGATACCCACAATCCGATGCCGACTACCGCAAGACAGTAGACGGCGAAGATTACGATGTCGATAGTGCCGAATTTCATATTACAGTATTTAGGTTTTTTATAAAGTTTCGTTTGTCGCCCGGCTGCTGCCAGTCCGTACAGCGCGTCCGATATTCGTACAAATGTATGAAATTTCGAATATTAAAACAAATAAGCGTATTTTTTAATTGGAACCATATATAATTCTATACTTGTACGTTCTTTACCGCATCCGACAATAGTACTGTTTCGGTGCGTCGAAGCCGTAATTGCGACACGCAGTGTCGTGCGGGCAGCAGCCTTGTCCCGCAGAGGCTCTCTGTCGCTCTTTTTGCCGGTTGCTACCAGCTTGCCGTATGCTGAAAGCGGGTATGTCCTTGTTTTAATTATGTCTGTTTTGCCGCTGCATGAAAAAAACCGCCGAAAAGAGTCGGCGGTTTTTTCTGTTGTTATGTAGCGATGTTATTTGCTGTTGCTCAGGGATGCTGTCCATGTTCCGTCGGCAGCCACACCGTATACCAGAGCATTCGGGTAGTATTGCGGCTGAACGGATTTCAGAGCACGGTTTGTGTTGTTCGAGTTGCTGTACACGTAATCGGTTCCTGCGTCGTTGTTTATGTAGTAGGACGGATACTCGGCGAATGTGAACGAAGCATCGTTGGTGTGTATGCATATCGTTCTGTCGGTCTCGGGGTCGACAAGCGCCCAAGCCACAACGCCCGACCAGCCGCTCATCGTGTAGCGTCCGTTGTCCGCATATGTATGCGTACCGGCAGTAACCGGTTTCGGGTTGCGGTACATGTCGACATTCTTGTCGTTGATGTACAGCGGGTTGAGCTTCGGTTTCTGGTATTTCTTGCAATATGCGTACACTTCATCCAACTGAGCCTGAGTGGTTGTGACGTAGTTTTCACCGTAGTGGTTGACTTTCGTTCTGTTGTTGATACCGGGCAGTCCCCATGCGTCGCAGAAGTCGGACAGGTCTTCCTTGGCGGCGTCGCTGACGTTCTTCACGTATTCGAGCATTATTTTCGTGTTATTCTCATCCGTTCTCGACAGATTTTCATGGTTTCGGCAAATCTCGTAGAAGTCGGGATAGAAATCCGTATTGCCCATTGCATGGTGATAGTACAGATACAGCTGCCAGAAAGGCATGAGCTGAGTGGTGGGGTCAACGCCGCCGTCCACGTTTCCTGCGCTCGGCGTATTTACCGATTCGCAGTGTGTCATGCGGTGCGTCGAGCCGTCGCGGTCGTGGATTACTCGGGTTACCATGTCGCGCATACCTCTGTTGAAGTGGTCGTTGAACCACATCGTGGTGTTTCCGAGTCCGAAGAACTTGTCCTGGACGACGGCGCAGTTGAGGTTGTTGGTCACTTCGCTGAGTCCTCTCCACTCGAACCACAGGGTCTGCGTACTGTGACCCAGCTCGTGGGCCAATCCCCATACGGAACCTACGATGCCGTTGTTGTATGTCGCAGCGGTCTTGTTCCACATGCGTGAGGGGTTGAGCAGGTCAAGAGCCATGCTTGTTACCGAGTATCCGGTCACATACCAGCCCGAATATCCGTATCCGCCGCCATAGTCGCCGTAGAACGGACCTCTGTTTCTCCATTCGCGCTGTAATCCGAGCGCCTGGTATTTTTTAAGACCCTGCAACTCCTCCTCGATTTTGAACACGGTGTCGAATATCATGAGCATCTCCTTCACACGGTCGACGTTCTTGAAAGAGTTGTTGAGCGTGGAGGATTTGTAAGCCTCTTTCGGGAAGCAGAGCAGACAGTCGTCCGTAAGCATGTCGAAGTTGCGCTGCTGGCCTATGGTTGCCTGTTCGAATATCTCCTGGAAGTCTTCGATTTTGTGCTTGGTGATGTCGAAGTATCCGTTTACGGAGGCCGTCGGGAAGTTTATTTTGATTGGCGGAGCTGTCTCGTATTCATCCGTGTGGTAGAGGATGTATATCATACCGGCGTGTCCGATTTTGATTTTGTTACGTCCTTTTACAAGCGTGTAATCCGACGGAGATGATGCCAGCGAGCCGTATCCGTTGTTGCTCGGCCAGTCCACCACACGCAGTTTGATGCTTTGTCCGTGAGTGTCGCCGACCAGAATGAGGTGTTCCTCGCCGGCTTTTGCGAAGTACATTCCGGTTACGTTGTCCAGCAGCGTACCCATCGGTTTGGTGAGGTGGATGTCCGCATCACGGTCGGGGTGAGCGTATGCTATGGCCGTGCAAGTGCGGAACTGGTTGTATATCTTCATGTAGAGCTGCTCTGCGATGTTCTTGTAGAAGTCGTTGTCGATTTTCTGAATATCCTCGAACGTTACGTCATCACGGAGTTCCGAGCATGATTCGTCAGTGAATATCGTTTTCGGGTTGAATCTCTCAGGGTCGTTCTGGAAGAACTCGATTTCGGCGGCGCAGGCCTGGACCGAATTGGGATAGCTTATGTTCTGCTTGCTGGTCAGGATTTTTATGCGGGCCTCGGATATGTTCGTGAGTGCGGGGACGAACTCGATTTTTGATATTCCCTGAGTCGGCATGCCGCAGTTTGCCTCGGCCACGAGTTTTTCAACTCCGTCGCTGCCTTTGGCGTACACTTCCAGTTTTCCGATGTGTCCCCAGTCCATGCGCGAGGTGTGCGTGATGGCAAGGTAGTCGATAGTGTTTCCCTGCGTGGCGTCGAACTGTGCCACAATTTCTGCATAATCCTTTCCGGTATTCGCCTCCGTGCACCAGAACGTGTTGTAGTTGTTGTCGTAGAGTTTGTCGGCATCGTTGGTGCGGCTTCTGAACGACGATACTGAGGCTGAGGTCATCGGTACCAGAATGTCGGGAGCCAGATTGTCGTCGGCCGACATGGCGTACTCTTTCAGAGCGATTTGGGTGAGAGTGATTTTCACGGTTTCGGTTCCTGCCTTCACGGTGATTTCGGCCGAGCGGTCAATCTTGTACGGGTTTGCGGTCACGGCGAATCTTACGATGCTGTCGGTGCGCTGCTCCTCGTAAAGCGACAGCCACTTCTTGCCCTCCTCCACGCTTATGGTGTAGGGCTGAAGCGATGCTATCGTCACGCATACCGTGTCGTCCATAAAGCTGGCCATGTACTCTGTCTGCGGAACGTAGAGCGGGCTGTATCCCTGTTGCGAGATGGTTGCTGCGGCGTTTGTCCAGCGGCTCGAAAATACGATTTCGGCCTCTCTCGGCTCCTTGCCTGTGTTGTTCTGTATTTCGAATTCGGCGTATGTCTTGCCGTCGGACGACTCTTTGAGTCCTTTGAAGACAGCCCACGAAGCCTGTGTCGAAGCCTCGAACGTGCCGTTCGCCACTACCGGAATCGATACCGTTCCTCCGGCGAAACCGACAGAGTATTCCTCGCTTTCGACCTTTATCTGTGTAGCCTCGTCGTTGGACATGCCCATCTGCGATACCACGAGCTGGGCGGACAGGTCGCCAAGCGAGACTGCTATCGTGCATTCACGGCTCGTCGTGTCGGCATTTCCCTTGACGCTTATTTTGAGCTCCTTGACACCGAGCGAGTTCTTTGCGGTGTTGACCTTGCACCATTCGGCTGTCTCTGTCTCGATTTCCGCCGACCATGAGTTGTCGATGGCCTCTACGGCTACGATTCTGTCGGAGGCTGCGGCGCTTGAAAAGTATACGGTATCTTCCGCAACCGTAAGATACTCTTCCACAATGTCTTTTTTGCCGGTGTCCACCTCCGGGTCCTTGGAGCAGGCGGCAAACATGCAAACGACCGCAATTAGGCAGCTTGCGGCGTTTTTCAGGTAAGTTGAATGTTTCATAGTGTATTTAGTTTTTTTGCACAGGTCTGTGTACCTGTGTGCTTATTGCATGCGAAGATAATAAAAAACTTTATAATTAGACAAATGTTCGTATAAAAAAAACGAACCCGGGGTAGGGTTCGTTTTTCATTCAATCGTGCTTCTCCTTGCATTTTCCGCATTCGCAGCACGGATTTTTTCTTTTGTGCAGCAGCGAATACAGAGCCTGTGCGACGGCTGCGGCCACGATTATGCCTACTGCGATGTCCTGCCACGTCATGATATTATTATTTTACCTATATTATATATTGCGAATGAAACGAGCCAGGCCAGCGTCGTATTGTATACGGCGGCGAATAGCGCCCACCTCCACGAGCCTGTCTCTCTCCGGATTGCGCTCAGCGATGCTATACAGGGAAAATAGAGCAGTATGAATACCATGAACGACAGAGCCGAGAGAGGTGTCCAGTCTCTCTGTCCGGTCGCGGAGCCTGATTCCGCCAGCTTCTGGCCCAGCGAAGTCTGTGAATCGGATGCCGGAGAGTCGGAGTAAAGGACTCCGAGCGTGCTGACCGTAATCTCCTTTGCGCCGATTCCGGCCAGTATCGCTATGCTTCCTTTCCAGCCTATTCCTATCGGTTCCATGACGGGCGCGCACAATCGTCCTATCTGTCCGAGATACGACTGACTCTGCTGCATGCCGGCCTCAGTTCCCTGTTCCGGCCGCGGGTAGTATGTCAGCACCCATACTATTATGGATGCCACGAGTATCACTCCGCCCATCTTTTTCAGATACTCCTCGCCTTTTTCCCACATGTGCCTGAGCGTTGTTTTCAGAGTCGGCATGCGGTACGGCGGCAGTTCCATCACGAACGGAGTCTCGTCCTGCTTGAAAACGGACTTGCGTAGCAGCAGTGCCGTTGCCGCGGCGGCGGCTATGCCGAGCGCGTAGAGTGCGAAAAGCACCATTGCGGCGTT
>CAYXGF010000011.1:0-41610 GCA_964464465.1 uncultured Alistipes sp.
AAAGTAACGATATCGCCCCATTTCTGCGATTCGTCTGAAACAAAAGTAGGAAAAATTTTTACGATTTGCAACATCCCCCGCCGCTTTTTTGCGCTTTTTGCCCGGATGCGCTATACATAAGTCCGATTGTGCTATTGCCGGCGTGAAGCGGCAGTTCCGCAGCCTGCGTAACACTGCGCTTCACGTTACACCGCGGGATTTTTTCGTGGGGCTGCGGATATTATGACTGCGGGACCGGTTTTCAGGGCGTGACATGCGGGGACTTCTGCGTTACGGAGCTTGGCTGTGACTTTTTCCCTCTTGTCGCAGACTGCGGAGTGCGCGCAGACATGCGGGCCTCCGCGGCGGGAGGCTGCGGCCCGCACAGTTCCACAGAACTGTAAAAGCTACGCTTAGCTATCATCGTTTTTATCAGGATGCTGCCTGCGGAGTGCACGCTGCATAGCGGGTCTCCGCTTACGGGAGGCTGCAGCCGCACAATTTTTTCAAAAAACTGTCTCCTGCCGGCCCGAAAGACAATGCAATACTTCGCGCTACTTTTGCGATTCTGGTGAATCGCGCGGACAGGAGCTTTGCCTTGCGAAAGCCAGCTTGTCAGCGTTCCATTCGCAGGCTGCATCCCGCATTTCTGATGCAGTTTGTCAGAACTGCGAGGCCCGGGAGCTTCATCCCGCGAAGCCCCGATTTCCGGCGCGCACCGTTCGCAGGCTGCTGCCCGCAATTTCAGATGCGGTTCACCGGCGGGATGTTGCAAATCGTAAATTTTTTCAGCGGGCAGGGACCTCGGCACAGGCGGGACACGGTGCCGTAAAAAAAAGTGCGTCCGGCCGTTTGGACAGCCGGACGCTGGTTGGGAAACCTAATTAAAAAGAGGGAAATGTGATTATTTCAGAGTCATCTCGTCGAGCAGGTAGCCTGCACCGCCGATTTTATCGATTGTGAACAGTACGAAACGTATGTCGACCGATATGTTGCGGCAGACGGAGGGGTCGAACTCGATGTCGCTCATGGTGCTGAGCCATGTGCGGTCGAAGTTCAGGCCCAGAAGCTGGCCGCGGGCATTGAGGATAGGGCTGCCGGAGTTTCCGCCGGTGGTGTGGTTGGTGGCGATGAACGCAACAGGAACGGTATAGCGTCCGTCGAGTTTCACACCCCAGCGGCCGTAGTCTTTGGCGGCGTAGATGTCCCGAAGCGACTGGGGAATATCGTAGTCGTAGATGTCGGGGTTGTCCTTCTCGATGATTCCGTCGAGCGTGGTGTAGTGGCGGTGGCTGATACCGTCCGAGTACTCGTAACCCTCGACATGGCCGTAGGCGACGCGCAGGGTAAGATTGGCGTCGGGGTAGAACGGCCGTCCCTTGTCGAACTCCATCAGAGCGCGCATGAAAGGACGGTAAAGCTCGGCAATGGAGGGAATGGCGCTCAGATTACGGTAGGCGGTACCGGGCGAGGTGAACGGCGTGTCAAAGAACGAGGCGTAGAGTGCGACCATCGGGTCTTCGCTCACAGTGCGGGCAAGCGCCACGGAGTCGGCCGTAGCCCGGGCGAAGCCCTCCGGAGTGGTCAGGGCACTGTTGGCGAACAGATAATCTACATATCCGCGAACGCCTCCGTGGGTCCTGACACAGTCGTCGAGGTAGGCGTGGCTGTACTCGGCCGGAATATCGGCGAGGAACTCCTCCATCATCCGCTCTGCCACGGCGCGGTCTATACCGGTGTTATAGTCCTTATAGAATGCCGCCATATCTTTCCGCTGGGCGTCGCTGAGGGCACCTTTCCGGGCCGCCGCATAGACCGTGCGCGCGGGGCGGTTCAGCTCGATGGCGTAGACCGACTCGCTGTAATACTCGCGCAGGAAATAGGCATCGGCCCACCGCGCATAGCGGGCGTGGAGACTGTCGAGCAGATGGGCGTACTGCGGCTTGTCGGCGGCCCAGGTGCGGAAACGCTCCTCGTAGCGCCGTTTGCTCTCGACGGTACCCAGGCGCGACAGCCCCTTGCTCTCGCCCTGCCACTTCTTCCAGGCATTGGCTATGCCGGCATGCTTGGAGGCATACTGTATGCGGATGAGAGGGTCGGAGGCCTGGGCGCGGTCAATGATGTCCAGACGGATGGTCCGCAGCTTGATTTTTGCCGGGTTGGAACGGTTCAGTATATAATCCACCGCATCGGAGGTGAGGTACTCCTGCGTGGTGCCGGGAAAACCGTAGACAAATGTGAAATCACCGGGACGGGTGCCCTTGGTGCTGATTTCGAAGTGCCGGCGCGGACGATACGGAACATTGTCCGCAGAGTAGTCGGCCGGCCGGTTGTCCTTGTCGGCATACACGCGGAAAACAGAGAAGTCTCCCGTGTGACGAGGCCATATCCAGTTGTCGGTGTCACCGCCGAACTTGCCTATTGACGAGGGAGGCGTACCCACAAGACGGACATCGCGGAAAACCTCGTAGACGAACAGAAAATACTGGTTGCCGTAGTACAGCGACTCGATGCTGGCCTGGTAGCGGCCGCCCTCGACTGCCTGTTCGATGATTCGGCTCCGGTTAGAGGCATCCGCGGCAATCTGTTCGGTGACGTCCTCCATGCGGACCAGAAACTTCACTTCAAGTCCCGCAGCAGGAAGTTCCTCCGAACGGTTCATGGCCCAGAATCCGTCGGTGAGATAGTCGTGGTCCAGAGAACTGAGCTTCTGGATAGCACCGTAGCCGCAATGGTGGTTGGTCAGAAGAAGCCCGCTTTCGGAGACAAGCTCTCCCGTGCAGCCGCCGCCGAAAAGAACTATCGCATCTTTAAGCGAGGCTTTGTTGATACTGTAAATATCCTCGGCCGAGAGCCGGAATCCTTTGCTGCGCATGTCCTTTATGCGCGTACCTATGAGGCTCGGAAGCCACATGCCCTCGTCCGCCGCCGCAAAACCAAGCTGACAGAGGGCAAGAGTTGTCATCAGAAGTCGTTTCATTTCATTCATGTCAAGTATTTTTAAGTGTTTGTCTGCAAAATTCTTCAAGCTCGCAGTAAAGACGCTGCACGGGAAGCCCCATCACATTATAGAACGAGCCTTCGATGCTCTCTATACCGACATAGCCTATCCACTCCTGGATGCCGTAGCTCCCGGCCTTGTCCAGCGGGCGGTATTTCTCAACGTAGTAGTCTATCTCCCCGGAGTCCAGAACCCGGAAACGCACCGTGCTTGTCACCGAAAAACTTGTACGCCGGTCTGCGCCGCGCAGCGTGACGCCCGTTACGACCTTATGGCTGCCGCCCGAAAGATGCGACAGCATCCGACGGGCCTCGGCCTCGTCGTGAGGCTTGCCGAGTATCTGGCCGCCGACGATGACAACCGTATCCGCCGTAAGCAGTATGTCCTGCGGCGACAGCGGCTCGGGATAACCGTCGGATTTGAGTCCCGAAAGATATTCGGGCACAAGTTCGGCGGCAAGGTCCTGCGGCCATATCTCATCCACACGGTACGGAACCGACATCCGAAAATCTATGTCCAGACCCGCCAAAAGCTCGCGCCTGCGCGGAGAGGCGGACGCAAGTATCAGACTGCGGGTCGACAGCAAATCACGAAGCAACATACGGCAAAATTCATTTCACATTGAAATCGAGCAGCGTGCGCCCCTCCAAGGAGGCTGTTATGCGGTCGCCTATGTTCACGGGTCCGACACCCGATGGCGTGCCGGTGAATATGTAGTCGCCTATTTTTAGAGTAACGAACCGCGAGACATGACTTATTATGGTGTCGACGTCGAAAATCATATCCGCACAGCAGCAGCTCTGCCGCACACTCCCGTTGAGCGACATCTCGAACCGCAGGGCCTCCACACTGCCGCCTATCTCCGAGAGCGGTATGAACTCCGGCGACACGGCCGCGGAGTGGTCGAACGCCTTGCTCGCCTCCCACGGCAAACCTCCGGCAATGGCTTTGCGTTGCAGGTCGCGGGCCGTGAAGTCGATACCCAGACCCACCTCGTCGTAATAGCGGTGGGCGAAACGGCGGTCTATGCACTTGCCGACACGACAGATTTTCACGACAAGTTCCGCCTCGTAGTCCACCTGACCGCTGAAAGGCGGTATGTAGAACGGTTCATTGTTGCGCAGCAGCGCCGTGTCCGGTTTCATAAACCATACCGGCTCGTCTCCTGCGCGCTCCAAACCCAAATCGCGGTGCAGCTCCTCGGCATGCGAGACATAGTTGCGCCCTATACATATTATTTTCATCACTCTCCCTGTTTTTCAGTTTCTCTCCGGCCGCCGCGCAACTCCTCTACCATTCGCGACGCAAACCGGTCGCTGGCCCCTTCGCCTCCCACCTTTTCCCGCAGCAGTTCGAAATCGCGAAGCATGGCTTCCCTTTCGCTGCCACCCGGCAGAACGGCTCTCAGGCAGCGCTCCGCGGCATCGGCATCGGCCGAGGACTGTATCACCTCGGCGACCACACGCCGGTCCATAATCAGATTGACCAGCGAGATGTATTTTATCTTCAACAGCTTGCGTCCGGCCCACACTTGCAGCGCGCTCGTCCGGTAACAAACCACTTCCGGAGTGCCTACAAGAGCCGTTTCGAGCGTCGCCGTACCGGATGTCACCACTGCGGCGGCGGCATAGCGCAGCGTAGGATAAGTCTGGTCGCAGACGTAGCGCACCGGAGCATCGCCGATACACTGCTCGTACAGCTCGCGTTCTATCCATCCCACACCGGCCACAACGAACTGGAAGCCGCCGAACCGTCGGGACAGTTCGGCCATCACCGGCAGGTTGTATCTTATCTCGCTGCGGCGGCTTCCGGCCAGAAGCGCCACTATCGGTCTTGCGTCGAGACCGCACCTGCGTCTGTACTCCTCCTCCGACGGTATGCCTGTCAGGCGCTGACGCACTGCATCGACCAGCGGATTGCCGCAGTATACGGCGTCTATGCCGCGCGTGCGGAAATAATCGACCTCGAAAGGAAAGATTATGAACAGGCGGTCGACATACCTGCGTATACGCTTTATGCGCGACTCCTTCCATGCCCATACCTTGGGCGAGATATAATAGAACGTCCGTATGCCGCGCCGGTGGGCATACTCCGCCATGCGGAAATTGAATCCCGGATAGTCGATTAATATAAGTACGTCCGGCGCATAGGCCGAAATCTCCGCCTTGCACTCTCTTATCTGCGACAGTACGGTGCCCAGATTGGCTATCACCTCCGTGAATCCGAAAAACGAGGCGGTCTTGTAGTGCCGCGCGAGATTGTCTCTCCCGCCCGCTTGCGCCATGTTGTCGCCGCCCCAGAACCGGAATTCGGCCTGCGGGTCGCTTTTCAGGAGTCCGCGCATCAGATTGGCGCCGTGCAAATCTCCGGACGCCTCTCCGGCTATCAGAAAATAACGCATATCTAACGTATTATCGTTTCAGCAAATCGGGCCGCAGGGCCTCGGTGCGGGCCAGGGCCTGCTCCTCGTGCCAGCGGTCTATCTCGGCGAAATTGCCCGACAGCAACACGTCGGGCACCCGCCAGCCGTTGAACTCGGCGGGACGGGTATATACCGGAGCGGCGAGCAAATCGTCCTGGAAACAGTCCGTCAGCGCCGAAGCCTCGTCGCCGATGGCGCCGGGGATTATGCGGACGACGCTGTCGACGATGACCGCCGCGGCAAGTTCACCGCCCGTAAGCACGTAGTCGCCGATGCTTATCTCCATGGTTATCAGATGCTCGCGTATGCGGTGGTCGAGCCCCTTGTAGTGGCCGCACAGGATTATTATGTTTTCCAGGGTGGACAGACGGTTGGCGTGATGCTGGTTGTAGACCGTTCCGTCCGGCGACGTGTATATCACTTCGTCGTACGTGCGCTCGGATTTGAGCGACTCTATGGCTCGGAAAACGGGTTCCGGTTTGAGCACCATGCCCGCCTCGCCCCCGAAGGGATAGTCGTCGACCGTGCGGCGACGGTCGTCGGTGTAGTCGCGCAGATTGTGCACGCATATCTGCACCAGCCCCTTGTCCTGCGCCCGGCGTAATATGGACTCGCCAAGAGGCGATGTCAGCAGTTCCGGCACGACAGTAATCAAATCTATTCTCATAGTGTCAAAACAAAAGCGGAAAACGCTCCCGTCGGGATGCGTGTATGAATATTATGTCCTTGCCGTCGTCCTGTGTCATTTTATGCGCCTTTCCGTCAGAGAGCGTGAAGGCGTCGTATCCGCGGCTGAGGAAGAAACTCTTTATGACCTCGCGTTTCTCTCCGCCGGTCTCGATAAGCACTGTCGGGCGGAAACGGTCTATGATGCCGGCCATCTCCTGCATCACGACGACCTCGTAGCCCTCGATGTCGCACTTTATGAGGTCGAGCCTTTGCAGGTCTGCGAAGAGTTCGCTTCCGCGGCGCATGCGTGCCGAGAACTCCATCTGGGCATGCTGCTGCGAGGTATTCACCCCGTCCATGACGAAGTTCTGCCCCGTGCCCATATATCCGGACGAGGCGGCCGAATCGTTGCCCATCACGATGTTCCGGTCCTCGGTTCCGAGTGCGCAGTTGTATATCGTGACGTTGTTCGCACTGCGCAGATTGCGTGTCAGGACACGGCAAATCTGAGGCACAGGCTCTACGGCATGCACGTGTCCGTGTCGGGCCAGACGGGAGAATATGTACGAGTAGTATCCCAGATTGGCTCCTATATCGATTATGACATCGTCGCTGCGGACGAGATTTTTCAGGAAATATGGGTATTCGAATGCCTCGGAGCGGCGGCCGAGACGCAGTTTGTAGCACAGGAAAAACATGCGGCTGACCACTCTCAGATATGCATCCAGAGACAGACACCGGTACAGCATGCGTTTTATCGTGACGGCAGGATTCATCGCGCTAATAGTTTACTTCGCGGTTCAACACTTCGGTAATGAAAGGATTGTAGAGTGTCTCGGCGCCTATCGTGCTTTCGGGTCCGTGACCGGGATAGAAGCGCACGTCATCGCCCAGGGGGATTATCTTGTCCAGAATGCTTTTCATTATCCAGCTGTAATCGCCTCCGGGAAGGTCCGTGCGGCCGATACTCTGACGGAACAGCGTGTCGCCCGTAAAGAGCGTGCGGCTCTGCGGCTCGAAAAAACAGACATGTCCGGGGGTGTGTCCGGGGGTAGAGATTATCTGCAAGGTGCTCTGGCCGAACCGGAAGCTCTCCATGTCTTTGAGGTCGATGTCTATCTTTTCGGGCATCGGGCCGGCCGTAACGCCGAACACCGAGGCCGAAGTCTGCGCATTGCCCAGCAGGAAAGCATCGTCGGAGTGCATGGCCAGCGGCACGGAGTATGTCTCTTGCAGATACCTTACGCCGAGCAGATGGTCGAAATGGCCGTGAGTGTTCAGGGCCGCGACCGGTCTCAGGCCCTTTCGTTCCAGGAACTCCGACAAGGCCCTGTTTTCGGCTCCGCATCCGGCGCCCGCATCTATCACGACGCACTCCGAGGTGGAATCCCACACGACAATAGTGTTCTCGCAAATCGGATTGAACTGAAATACCGCAACGTTTATCATACGACAGACAAAAAAGGTTGGAGATTATATACAATATTTTACAGTTATGCGGTTCTTCGGCCCGCTCTTTTCATTCGCACAGGACTTCCGCAGGCCGCAGCCCGCATTTTGAACCTGTTAAATGCGCCATACTGCAAAGCCGTATACAGTCACCAAAAGTTTAATAGTGCAAATATACTATTTTTTGCGGGATTTTTGCATATGCGCGCCTCGTGTGAAACTGTTGCGACATGAAACATCCGTTTTCGAAGATTATCTCCGCAGCCGCTCTCGCGCTCTGCATGTGCGGCTGCTCGCTGTTCAAACTCTCGGTCAGCACGGGCGACCCGCTGCCGGAGGATGATTTGAGGGCGAGGACCGCCACGCGTGGATTTTACAACGAGATGAGATATATCGTAATCCGTGCGGCGGACTCCATTGCGGCGCACTCCGACGACGAGGTGCGAATCAGGGCGCTGCGCTGGAAAATAGACTTTACGCGCGAGGCCCTCGCCGCGGTGATGCAGAACAATCCGCAGGCGGCGCTGGCCGGCACGTGGATTCTGTGCCTCAATACCGGACGGAGGTTCTCCACGGCACCCGATTCGCTCCTTTTCGGACCCATGTCGTTTCTTGCGCGCGAGGCCGCGGACAGCATGAGCAGCAGGGTGGAGCGTATCGCGGAGAACACTCTGCCGCGCGGGCGGTTCGCTCTCATGCGGCAGTTCGTGGAGGAGTACACGGAGGCCAATCCCGGCTCCGGTCCTGCCGCCGCCGACATAGCTTCGGCATGGTCGCGCTTTCTCAAAGCGAACGGCGGAAAGGAGTCCTATGCCATAGGCACCATTCCGGAGGTGCTGTCGGACATAAGCGACAGGATAGACGGACAGACGCGGCAGATGGCGGGCAGCATAGGGTGGTCCGGCGAGATACTCGCGCTCCGGTGGAAGCGGGATTCGCTGTTCGGACATATGGAGAGCAGGCTTGATTCGCTGGACAGATATGCCGGCCGGGCCGTGTCGGTGCTGGAAAACATGCCGGGGATGTCTGACGAGATAATGGCCTCGCTGGAAAGTCACGTGTCGCGCATAATGGAGTCTCTGGACGGAAGCGTGGACAATGCTTTCGAGCGGATAGACGTGCAGCGCCGCCGGATAGAACGGTTTGCCGACGAGCAGCGGGTCCGGATAGTCGGGGATGCCGATTCTCTGATGTGTCATGCCATAGACGCTGCCGCGGATGCCATACCGCGGATGGCCGGCAGAATGACGCTGTGGATAATTCTTCTGGTGACGGTGGTGCTGGGGCTTCCGTTCGCAGCAGGATTCATGCTCGGATGGATGTGTCAAAGAGTGCGCATGCGCAGAAAGGAGAAATAAAATTCGTATATTCGCGCTGTAAACGAATATTCAATGGCACGGAAAAAAAGAGAACTGCCCTTTATCGAAGGACTCGAAATAACGGCTCTTGCAGCCGAAGGAAAAGCGATGGGACGCCACAACGGACAGGTGGTGTTCGTTCCCATGACAGTTGTAGGCGATGTGGTCGACGTACAGATACGGAGCGCACACAGGAGATTCATGGAAGGCTCCGTCGTGCGGTTCGTGAAACGTTCCGAAGTCCGGACGGAACCTTTCTGCGGACATTTCGGAGTGTGCGGCGGCTGCAAGTGGCAGAACCTGCCCTACGAGGCACAGCTCGAATTCAAGCGTCAGCAGGTCTGCGACCAGCTCTCGCGCATCGGCAAGATAGCGCTTCCGGAGGTGCGGCCGACAATAGGGTCCGCCAAAACGGAATTTTACCGCAACAAACTGGAATTCACGTTCTCACCCAAGCGCTGGATGACCTACGAGGAGATAGCCTCCGGCGCGAACATAGAGGCCGGCCCTGCACTCGGATTCCACGTGCCGGGCATGTTCGACAAGGTGATGGATGTACAGATGTGTCATCTGCAAGCCGAACCGTCCAATGCCATACGAAACGGCATCAAGGAGTTCTGTCTGGAAAACGGCTATCCGTTCTACGACATACGCCAGCATACCGGGCTCATGCGCGGGGTGGTCATACGGACCTCATCCACAGGTCAGATAATGGTTATCGTTGTCTTCGCGGAGAACGACGAGGACAAAATAAAAGCGCTGATGGAGCATCTGCGTCGGACTTTCCCGCAGATTACCTCGCTGATGTACATCGTGAATACCAAACTCAACGATTCGCTCTCCGACCAGACCCCCGTGCTTTTCGCAGGCACGGATCACATCATGGAGCATATGGAGGACCTCGATTTCAAGGTAGGACCCAAATCGTTCTATCAGACGAACTCCGCCCAGGCGCTCGAACTGTACAGGGTGGCACGCTCTTTGGCCGACATCTCTCCGACGGACACGGTCTACGACCTTTATACGGGAACCGGAACCATAGCCAACTTCGTCGCGCGCCGGAGCCGCAGGGTCATCGGCATAGAGTATGTTCCCGAAGCCATCGAGGATGCGAGAATCAACTCCCGGATAAACGGCATTGACAACACCGTATTCTACGCCGGCGACATGAAAAAGGTGCTCGACGACGCGTTCGTCGCCCGCAACGGACATCCGGACGTGGTGATTCTCGACCCGCCGAGAGCCGGAGTGGACGCGGACGTGATAGACGTCATCATGCGCGCGGCGCCCGACAGAATAGTGTACGTAAGCTGCAATCCTGCCACACAGGCCCGTGACGTGGCGCTCCTGGACGCCATGTACGAGGTGACCGACGTGCAGCCCGTCGACATGTTCCCGCACACGCACCATGTGGAGAACGTAATAAAACTAATCAAACGACGTTAAGCAGACAAAAACCTATCTAAAACGCAAACGGTTATGAAAAATTTCCTTATCATGGCTCTGGCGATGCTGCTCGCATTGCCCGCCGCGGCTCAAAACTCATCCGAGAACATACCCGTGATAAATGTCACGGGAAAGGTCGAGATGAAAATCGTTCCGGACCGCATATATATCAAAATCGTGGTCAAGGACAACGACATCAAAGGCCTGAATGTAAATAGTATACAGGCAAGGATGATTGCCGCGCTCAAACGGCTCGGCATCGACACCGAAAAGGACCTCAAAGTGAACGACATGGAGAATGCCCTCCGCCGCCGCAATCAGGCGCAGACTACCAAATCATATCAGTTGGTCGTAGAAAACGCCGCACAGATGGCCTCTGTCTACAACGCCCTGTCGGAGCTGGGCATTTCGAACATAAAAGTCACCAAAGTGGACAATTCGAAAATGGAAACCTACCGCGCCGAAGCCCGTCAGCAGGCCATTCGTCAGGCCAAACAGAACGCCGAGGCACTTGCCGCGGCAATAGGCCAGAGCATCGGCCCGGCAGTCCATATATATGACCATGGCGGAGGAGTTTCGGACTTGTCGACAGTGGTGGCATACGGCCGCGCCGCCAACAAATCCATGGTTGCGGAGGAGACGGCTTTCGACTCTGTGGATGACGGCGCGAATGTGGAATTCCGCGAAATCACCATCTCCCACTCCGTAAATGTGAGATTCCTGCTGAACGAGCAGTAAACCGACGGCCATGGAGAAGACCTATAAATTCACATACCGCCACTACGACTCCCTTTCGCAGCTCTCCGAACAGGACAGGCTGCTGGTGAAGGAGGCCCGCAAGGCGTGCGACAGGGCCTATGCGCCTTATTCAGAATTCCGTGTGGGTGCTGCCGCGCTGTTGCAGAGCGGGAAGATAGAGACCGGTGCCAATCAGGAGAGCGAGGTGTTTCCCGCCGGAATGTGCGCCGAACGCTCGATGCTTTTCGCGCATCAGGCAACCGACCCGCAGGACAGAATAGAGGTCATGGCGATAGTCTCCCAGCCGGATGTACGGGAGTGCTATCCGTGCGGCCAGTGCCGGCAGGTTCTTCTGGATACGGAACGCAGACAAGGCTCGCCCATACGTATCATCATGTGCAGCGGCTCGTCGGCAAGTGAGGTAAGCTCGGCCAAAGACCTGCTCCCTTTCCAGTTCGAATTATAGACGGCGCGACTTATGACAAAAAAGAGAGGACGATTTTTCGTCCTCTCTTTTTTATGCTTATACAATCCTACTGGAAGTTATCTGCGACACTGTTTCGGCGGACAATCCGAAGCCGGAACTTCGACACGCAGTTATAGTGCGTGCAGCAGCCTGCGGCAAGAGCAGAGGCGAGTCCTCCGCTGGGCGGTTATTCCGAAACTACTGAATCCGGCAGTTCCGGCTCCACCCACAGGCCGCGCGCTTTGAGCAGAGGTTCGCCGGACGGCTCCTGCCCGCGGAAAGCCTTGTAGAGAGTCATGCCGTCGGCCTGTCCGCCCTTGCTCAGCACCTCGGTGCGGAACTTTCGGGCCAGCGTACGGTTGAACAGGTCGCCGCTCTCCTTGAAATACTGGAATGCATCCTTGTCGAGCACCTCGGCCCATATGTATCCGTAATATCCGACGGCATATCCTCCGTTGAAAATATGGCTGAAATACGGATAGCGGTACCGCGGCTCTATCTGCTGCATAAGGGAGCGTTTGTTACGCAGGGCGAATGTCTCGAACGCAGCCACGTCGAACGGGGCATACTCCTGCATGGTGTGAATGTCCATGTCGAGCAGCGAGGCGGCGAGATATTCCACCGTGGCGAATCCCTGGTTGAACAGCTTGCTGCTGCGCAGGCGGTTGATGTGGCGGTCCGGGATAGCGTCGCCGGTGCGGTAGTGCAGTGCGTATGTTTTAAGGAGCTGCGGCTCGAAGGCCCAGTTCTCCATAATTTGCGAGGGCAGTTCCACGAAATCGCGCTCCACATCGCCGAGACCTCTGTATCTGACATCCTTGAACAGATTGTGCAGCGCATGTCCGAACTCGTGGAAGAATGTCTCCGTCTGGTCGACCGTCAGCATGACCGGTGAAGAGCCTACGGGCCGCGAGAAGTTGCAGACTATGGAGACAACAGGAGAGATGCGTACCGAATCGGCATACGACTGTTCGCGGTACGTCCCGCACCATGCGCCTGAGGCCTTGCCGCTGCGGGTGTAGAAATCGAGATAGAGCACCCCGAGATGCGAGTTGTCGTAGTCGAGCACCTCGTAGGCCATGCAGTCCTTGTGGTACACTGGAACCTTCACAGGGCGGAACGTCACGCCGTACAGACGGTTGCTGAGTTCGAATATCCCGGATTTGACGTTTTCGAGCGTCAGGTAAGGCCGCACGCTCTCCTCGTCGAACGAGTATTCGTTTCGCCGGACCTTCTCCGCGTAGTACCACCAGTCCCACGGCTCGAAGGTGCCGTCGTCGCCCGCCTCCCGGGCTTTCACCACACGCATGCTCTCCAACTCTTTGGCCGCAAGCTCCAAGGCCGGCGTCCACAGCTCGTCGAGCAGCGAGTACACCTTCTGCGGCGAGGCGGCCATCCTGTCGGAAAGCACATAGTCGGCATAGCTGCCGTATCCCAGCAGGCGTGCCTTTTCGGTGCGCAGACGCACCATGTCGTTTATGATGCCGGTATTGTCGAAACGCGTGGTGTCGGCACAGCGGTTCACATAGGCCTCGAACAGCTGCCGGCGCAGCGGGCGCGAGTCGGAGTATGTAAGAAAAGGAATGCGGCTCGACTCGTGAAGGGTGAATACCAGTTTGTCCTCGCTGAGTTTCATCTCCTCCGCCTTGTCGCGCGCCGCAGCGATAACTCCGCTGGGCAGCCCCTCGATATCCTTGCGTCCGATTATCATGGCATAGTCGTCGGTAGCCGCAAGAAGATTGGCTCCGAACCGCACTTCCAGAACCGACAGGGCGCTGTTTATATCTTTAAGGCGGGACTTGTCCTGCGGCGGAAGCAGTGCGCCGGAGCGTACGGCCTGCCCGTAAACCTTCTCCGTAAGGCGCAGTTGGAGCGAATCCAGCCCCGCGGACATGCGCCCGTCATAGACGCTTCTGACTCTTTCGAACAGCACGCTGTCCATGGATATGCGGTCCATGTGCTCGGAAAGCACGGGTGAAATCCGCTCCTCTATCTGTTGCAGCTCGTCGGAGGTCTGGGCCGAGGTGAGCATGAAAAACACCGAGGCGACGGTTTCGAGCATCTCGCCGCTGCTGTCAAGTGCGACGATGGTATTTTCGAACGAGGGTGGCTGCGGATTGTTCCTGATGGAATCTATTTCGGCCGTGTGCAGCTGCATGGCGCGTTCGAACGCGGGCATGAAATGCTCCGCTCCGATTCTGTCGAAAGGAGGTACCCCGAACGGAGTGTCCCACTTCTCGAAAAACGGATTTTGAGTGTATGAGTTCATTCTGTGCATGTTTTCGTTTACGGAATCCGATATGCGTGCCGCCGCGAAGAGCAGTACGGCACTGCAAAATCCGACAAGAAGCCGCACTTTCGTGCGGTGCGATGGGCCGGAGCCGCGCCTGCGGAGCAGCAGATATGCCGCAACCGAAATGGCCGCCGTCAGGCCGCAGAGCACTTGCAGAATCAAAAACAGAGTGTGCATGACTTATATTCTAATTTTTTTCGTTCCTTTGCGTTTTCAACTTGCAAATTTACCGTTAATTTCGCAGCTATGCAACTGTTTTACTCACCGGACATAACGCAGCCGCTCCATACCATGGACGAGCAGGAGAGCGCCCACTGCGTGAAAGTATTGCGTCTGGGCAGCGGGAGCGACGTTCATTTAACGGACGGCCGCGGCAATTTATTTTTCGGACGCATAGCCGATGCCCACCCGAAACGCTGCACGGTGGAGATTCTGCGTCGGGAGGAGAATTTCGGACGCCTGCCATACACGCTCACCGTGGCTGTCGCGCCGACGAAAAACTCCGAACGGATGGAATGGTTCGTCGAGAAAGCCACTGAAATCGGAATCTCGCGCATCATCCCGATTCAGTGCGAGCACAGCGAACGCCGGACACTGAACGTCGAACGGTTGGAGAGGGTGGCCGTAAGCGCCATGAAGCAGTCCGTGAAGGCCTTCCTGCCGCTCATATCGCCGCTTACCCCGCTGCGCGACGTCATCTCCGAGCCGTTCAATGGAAGCCGCTTCATAGCCCACTGCCGCAAGGATGCCGACAGGGTGCCTTTCGCCGCTTCGGTCGAAAAAGGCGGGAACGTACTCATTTTGATAGGCCCGGAGGGAGATTTTTCACAGGAAGAGATTACCTTTGCACGCGAAAACGGTTTCAAGGAAACGACACTCGGAGGACAAAGACTCCGCACGGAAACCGCCGCCCTGTTTGCCGTTGCCGCTGTTTCTGTTCAGAATCAATAATTTAAATAAATGTCATTTCTTATTTTCGCACTTCTTTCACTGGGTGTATTCGCTCTGCCGGCCAAAAGCAAGGCGCTCTATGCCGGTATCGTGACGGGAGTCGGGTCATTGTACGGAATCGCAACGGCGATATGTTCGATAGCGGACATACGCCTGCCGGTTGCTCAGAGCTGCGACGCTCTGAGTGCGATGTTCCTGATTGTTATATCGGTGGCGGCCGTTACCGTCACGATATACTCGCGCGGCTACTTGGCCCGCTACCTGAGCGGCAGACCGGCGGCGCACATATCGCTGCACTATGCGGCCCTGGCGACCATGTGCTTCTCGATGATGGCCGTGGTATGCGAGCAGGACGGATACAGGTTCCTGTTTTTCTGGGAACTGATGACTATCAGCTCGTTCGTGCTGATAATGTTCGACGCCGGCCGGCCTCAGACCAGACGGGCGGCGATAAACTATTTAGTCATGATGCACGTGGGATTCGTGCTGCTGCTCATCGGGTTCTCCGTTCTGGGCAGCGCGGGCTGCGAGGTGTCGTTCCGCGGACTCGGGCACTACTTCGCTGCACACCGCCCCCTGGCGCTCTTTGCAGTATTCATGCTCGGGTTCGGAATGAAGGCCGGCATTTTCCCGCTCCACGTATGGCTCCCCGAGGCGCATCCGGCGGCTCCCGCGCACATCTCGGCAATAATGTCCGGTGTGATGATCAAGACCGGCGTGTACGGAATACTGCGCGTAATATCGCAAGTTCACGACGACTTTCTCGTCATCTCACTGATACTCCTGGCCACGGGCATCGCCACAGGACTGTGGGGCGCGGTGCTGGCCGCTCTGCAAAAGGACATCAAACGTCTGCTGGCATATTCGAGCATCGAGAACATCGGCATAATATTCATCGGTCTGGGCGCCGCCCTCTACGGGTGCGCCACGGATAATTCCGCCCTCGCGCTCTGCTGCATGAGCGGCGCTCTGCTGCACATCATAAACCATTCGCTGTTCAAGACCGCACTGTTCATGTGTGCCGGCAACGTATACTCGCAGACCCACACCACATCCATGGAGGCGCTGGGCGGACTGTCGCACCGAATGCCTGTCACTGCATCGCTGATGCTGATTGCGTCCACGGCAATATGCGCGCTGCCGCCATTCAACGGATTCGTATCCGAATTCCTGATTTACACCGGACTGCTCAAAGGCGTCGCCGCAGGCGGCTCGACGCTCGTCGCAGCAGGTGCCATCACGGCGCTCTCGCTCATAGGCGGCGTCGTGATGCTGGCGTTCTGCAAACTCTACGGCATAGTTTTCTGCGGGCAGGCACGCTCGGAGGCTGTGGCACGGGCCTCAGAGGTGGACACCCTACGAATCGTATCCTTCGCCCTGCCGATGGCCGGAATACTCGCCGTCGGACTGCTGCCTGCGCTGTTCGTATCGCCGGTCATGACACTCGCACGCGGCCTGCTGCTCGCAATCACGGGATATGCGCCGCACCCGGCGCAGCCCGTCGCGGACTCGCTGATTGCGGTATCGGCCGTGTCGCTCTCGCTCATAGTGCTGTCGGCAGTGCTGTATATCGTCAAGAGACGCGTCTTGGCCGGACGCACCACAGGAGAGTCTCCGACGTGGGGATGCGGATTCACCTCCGCAAACGAAAGGATGCAGTACACCGGCGAATCGTTCGCCGAAGGGTTGCAGAACATCGCCTCGGACACTACCTCGGGCAAGGCCGTGGACCGCAGGGAGATATTCCCGACCGAGCACGGATTCGAAATCAATCACAAGGACAAGATAGACGACATGCTCTCGCAGTGGTGGCTCGCGGCCCTGAAAGTCATAAACATGAGAGTGGCACGCATCAGCAGCAACAAGATAAACCACTACATCCTCTACGCCCTGCTGTTCCTGCTTCTGGTGTTCGCAATGTCCGCTCTAAACATTCTGTAACGATGGTGCAAACTATTCTCAATACACTGATAATATTGTGCACGGCACTGCTGCTGCCGGGCATAATCAACCGTACACGCTCGCTTCTGAGCGGACGCAAGGGGCCGTCCCTGTTCCAGCATGTGAAAAATGCCGCCACGGCGCTGAAAAAAGGCTCGGTATACTCTCCGACGACGGGCCTTCTGTTCCGAATCGCTCCGGCGGTCTATCTGGCCACGGCCATGGTCGCGCTGCTGTTCATTCCGGTGGGGGGACTGGCTCCGGTGCTGTCGTTCGACGGCGACGTGGTGATGTTCGCATACGTTCTCGGTCTGGGCCGCGGGGCTCTCATACTCGCCGCGATGCAGACCGGAAGCAGCTTCGAAGGCATGGGCGCGAGCCGTGAGGCGCTTTACGGCGCGCTGGTGGAGCCGGCGCTGTTCATCATCCTGGCCACGCTGACGCTGCTGACCGGACACACGAGCTTCGAGAGCATATTCTCGCAGTGCGCGCGGGCCGATGTCTCCATGGCCATAATAACCGCGCTGATGGCCTATGCGCTGTACAAGATTCTCAACGTCGAGTCGGGGCGCATCCCGGTGGACGATCCGCGCACGCACCTGGAACTGACGATGATACACGAGGTGATGATACTCGATTACAGCGGTCCGGACCTCGGCATGATACAAATCGCCGGATGGCTCAAAACAGCCGCCGTAGCGATGCTGGCGGGCAATGTGATGGCATACGACATGTGGTACAATCCGCTGTCGGCCGTGCTGTTCGCCGTGGCGGTAGCCGCAGTGGTCGGCATCGTCGAATCATTGCAGGCCCGCAGCCGGCTCGTGCGTAACACAACATACATACTATCGATTACGGCCGTGGCCGCAGTAATATTTTTCGTAGCATATCTTCTGCTCGGTAACTTCTCCCTGAAATGATATTCGCACTGATAATACTTTACGTCATTACGCTCGTCTACATGTCCGTAACCGAGCGTTTCCGCACCTATGCCCGAATCATATGCCTGCAAGGTTTTCTGCTGCTCGGCATAGCACTGCTGCGCCTGCACTCCATCAATATCCCGGAACTGATGTTCATCGTGACCGAGACTCTGGTATTCAAGGCCGTAATCGTGCCGCTGCTTCTGCACCGGATAATACGCCGCAACAAAATCAACCGCATAGCCGACGCCGGGTCCAGCCAGTTCGGCTCGATGCTCGGTTCGATACTCTGCCTTGCGGCCAGCGTCCTGATAACCTATCTGGTGGCAGACAACTCCGTGAATACGATGTTCTTCGGCGCCGCACTCTACGCGCTTCTCAGCGGCCTTACGCTCATAACACGCAGAAAGAGAATATTCGCCCATCTGATAGGCTTTCTGGTCATCGAGAACGGAGTGTTCCTCTTCTCGATGGCGACAGGCGTGGAGATGCCGATTCTTATCAACATAGCCATACTGCTCGACATTCTGATAAGCGTGCTGATGCTGGGCATGTTCATAACCCGTCTGGGCGACAGACTGCACACGGACGACATAGATGCTCTAACCCGAATAAAAGACTGATACGAAGATGCTCGTCATAATATACATAACCGTTGCAATATGTATTGCGGCCCTGCTCTCGGCCGCAAAGACACACCGTGCGGTAGCCGTTACGGCCGCCGCGTTCTATGCACTGCAAGCTGCGGCCGCGGTCTGCGTGGCAGTGTTCCTCAGAGGTCAGGACGCCCTGTCGTTCTTCTCGTTCGACTGGCTCGGAACGCTGTGCTTCGTCATGCTCGCCGTGATTTCTCCCGTGGCGTTCTGCCATGCGCAGTATTACATCTCGGCCGACTCGGTGCATGACGTCCGGTTGTTCAACCAGCTGCTGATTCTGCTGTGCGCCGCAATCACCGGAGTGTATTTCGCCTCCAACATAGCCGTCACATGGATTTGTCTCGAAGCCACGACGCTCTGCGCGGCAGGTGTGATATACCACCGCCGCAAGGACGAAAGCCTCGAAGCGACATGGAAATACATATTCGTCTGTTCTACCGGCATCACCATGGCATATCTGGGAATACTGCTCCTGTGCGGAACGGCCGCCTCGGACGGACTCTCGTTCGAAGCGCTGCGCCGGAGCGTGGCGGCAGGCAATCCTCTTTACCTTAAAACCGCATTCCTGCTGATGCTTGCCGGATTCAGCTGCAAGCTCGAAGTGTTCCCGCTCTACCCGATAGGCGTGGACGCCAACTACGCAACACCCGCACCCGTGGCGGCGCTAATATCGACGGTTCTGGTAAACGCCGGATTCGTGTCGGTTTTCAGAGTGTACAGGGTGATGGCCGCTTCGCCCATATTCCCGTGGGTGCAGAACGTGCTGATACTGACAGGTCTGATCTCGCTGCTGTTCGGCGCGATATTCATACGCAGGGCAACGCATCTGAAACGTTTCCTGTCCTACTCGACGGTCGAGAATATGGGAATAGTGCTTCTCGGACTCGGAGTAGGCGGCGCGGGAACGGTCGCGGCACTGCTGCACGTGGTAGCGCACACGCTTGTCAAGTCGGGCATGTTCCTGCTCGCGGCTCAGGCCGGAAAGACATACGACTCGTATCACATAAACTCCATGACGGACTTCATGTCGGTGAACCGCACGGCGGCTGCGGGGCTTATCGTCGGAGCGCTGCTGCTGATGGCTTTTCCGCCGTCGCTGCTGTTCGTCTCGGAGGTGGGTATAATGGGCTCGATGGCCGCGCAGGGGCGCTGGTGGCTGCTGGCCGCAGTGACGCTGCTGCTGTGCATAGCCGTCTACGGTATCTGCAACACAGTGTTCAAGATATGCTACCAGAACTCGGAACACCCCCACAGGACATACGACACTCCCTCGCCGGCATACACGTGGAGCGCCCTGGCGCTGCTTGCGGCGGCCGCGGTGCTGGGAGTATACCGCCCGCAATTTTTCATGGACATAATAGAAACCATCGCAAACATCTGACAGAGCTATGAAATGGTATATTACGGATAACAGCGCCAGAAGCATTCCTCTGCGCGACATACCGACAGTGGAGTACGCCGAACTGCTCGAAGAGGCCGCAACGCTTCTTAGCCGCGGCGAATACCACATAGCGGAATATTTCGCCACTGCTCAGGACGACGGCTCGCTCCGCTTCTTCTTCATAATGCTCGACGACGCATCTTCGAGCGTAATGATATGCTCTTTCACAAGTGCCGGTCCCGCGCCGGAGTTGCCTTCGCTTACAGCGAGATACCACGGCGCGCACTGTTTCGAACGCGAGATGGCGGAACTGTACGGAATAAGATTCACCGGCTCGCCGTGGGACAAGCCGCTCAGATTTCCCGCCGACGGGGTATGCCCGCAGCGCACAATCGACGACTATCCGTTCTACCGCATGAGCGGCGAGGACCTGCACCAGGTCAATGTGGGTCCGATTCACGCCGGAATAATAGAACCGGGGGCCTTCCGGTTCATCTGCAACGGCGAGAAGGTCCTGCATCTCGAAATAGCGCTCGGATACCAGCACCGCGGAGTTGAAAAGTGCATGACGTCGACGGACAACAGGCTCCGGCAGTGTCTTATAGCGGAATCGGCGGCCGGAGACACGTCGGTTGCGGGAGCTACGGCGGCGAGCATGATAATGGAGCGTCTCGGCGGAGGAGACGTCTCGCCTCAATACGAGATACTGCGTGCCGTGGCGCTCGAACTCGAACGCATGGCCACGCACATAGCCGATACGGGAGCGCTCTGCATGGACATAGGCTACCAGCTCGGGCAGGTGACCTGCGAGGCGCTGCGCACCGTGACGATAAACACCACGCAGATGTGGTGCGGCAACCGCTTCGGCAAAGGCATAGTCAGACCTTTCGGTTCGTATTATCCGCTCACGGATGCCGTGCGCGGGAAAATCAGGGCGAACATCACCGACGTAAGACGCCGGTACGAACAGGTGGCGCGCGACATAAAGAATCTGCCGTCGCTTCTGGCGCGCTTCGAGTCGTGCGGAACGGTGACCTGCCAGCAGATGCAGGCCATAGGCGGTGTGGGAACGGCCGCCAAAGCCAGCGGCCTGGCTCGTGACATACGCAGCACCCATCCGTGGGGCGCATACGTCTCGCAGATAGAGCACAAACCCGTGGTCAAGCAGTACGGGGACATCATGTCGCGTCTTACGGTTCGCAAGAACGAGGTGCTGCAAAGCGCCGATTATGTGCTGTCGCTGCTCGATGCCGCCACAGATGAGGTGCCGCGGCCTGATTACGGAACGAAATTCGCACCTCTCTCACTGGCGTTCTCCCTTGTCGAGGGCTGGCGCGGCGAGATATGTCATGCGGCGGTGACCGGCTCGGACGGCAATATAGTCTGCTACAAGATCAAGGACCCGTCGATGCACAACTGGCTCGCTCTGGCACTGGCCGTGCGCGGCGAGGGAATATCGGATTTCCCGATTTGCAACAAGAGTTTCAACCTGTCCTACTGCGGACACGATTTATAGACCGGAAAAAGATGTTTTGGAATCAACTGCAAGTGATGCGCAGCCATGGCTCGCAATATATAAAGGATTTGACGAAAGCCACGCTTCCCGCCACGTTCCGCGGCCGGCCCGTCCTGTCGGACAGCGACCCTGAGGCTGTGGCGCAGTGTGCGGCGATGTGCCCTGCGGGGGCAATCACGCGGCAGCCGCTGAGTCTGGATATGGGACGCTGCCTTTTCTGCGGCGAGTGCGCCAGGGCGTTCCCGCAGGTCGTGCGCTTCACCGACGACTACCGTCTGGGCTCGGCCTCGCGCGAGAGTCTGGTCGTCACCACCCGCACCGAAAAAATTGACTTCGCCCCGGACAAAGTCCGCGAACAAATCGTGCGCACGTTCGGCGGCGCGCTTCACCTGCGTCAGGTGAGCGCCGGCGGAGACGGAAGCTGCGAGATGGAGCTTAACGCCACAGGCAACGTGAACTTCGATTTCGGCCGTTACGGTATAGAGTTCACTGCCTCGCCGCGCCATGCCGACGGAATCGTGATAACGGGTCCCGTGACCAAAGCAATGGCCCGTCCGCTCGAAATGTGCTACCAGGCCATATCGATGCCCAAGATAATAATCCTGGCCGGCAGCGAAGCCATCAGCGGCGGTCTGTACGCCGACAGTGCGGCGGTGGACCGTTCGTTTCTGGAACGTTATCCGGTGGATCTGTATCTTCCGGGAGTGCCGCTGCACCCGATGACATTCATCGAGGGAGTGATGAATCTGCTGAGGAAGAGAAAGTTCGTCAGATGAGAGGGCTGTGGGAGATATTCATAACGTTCTTCCGCATAGGCGTATTCACATTCGGCGGCGGATATGCCATGATTCCTCTCGTGCAGCGGGAGGTGATACACGTACGCCACTGGATTGAGGAAGGCGACTTTCTCGAATTGCTGACCCTCGCCCAGTCCGCCCCGGGTCCGATAGCCCTCAATTCCGCGGTTTTCGTAGGCTACAAGATGCGCGGGTACGGAGGTGCTGTGGCGGCTGTCGCAGGAGTCGTGGTGCCGTCGTTCGTCATAATGCTGGCCATAGCGCTATTTTTCGCGCAGATACGCGACAACAGAATCGTCAATGCCGCGTTCCTGGGTATGAGACCGGCTGTCGTAGCCCTTATCGTGGCTCCGCTCGTCGGCCTGTCCAGAGGCATGAAGACAGGCAGTCTCGTCATAGCCGCTGCCGTGGCTGCGGCCGTATGGCGTTTCGGAGTGTCGCCGGTGCTGCTGATCTTTGCCGGCGCACTGCTCGGGATAGGCTTCCGAATATACAAATCGGGAAAGGAGATGAAGCGATGATATATCTACAACTGTTCCTCAGCTATCTGAAAATCGGCTTCTTCGGATTCGGAGGCGGTTACGCCATGCTTTCGCTCATACAGAACGAGGTGGTCGGCCGTCACGCATGGCTCAGCGCCTCGCAGTTCGCCGACATCGTGGCCCTCTCGCAGATGACTCCCGGTCCGATAGCCATAAACAGCGCCACGTATGTCGGATATACCGTGGCCGGATTCTGGGGCTCGGTGATTGCCACATGCTCGGTGTGTCTGCCGCCCCTTACGCTGATGCTGCTTATCACACGCTTCTTCCTGAGACTTAGGAACAACAGATACGTCGAAGGTGCCCTGGCAGGACTCAAACCGGTGGTGATAGGCATGATTGCCTCGGCCGCCCTGATGCTCATATTTCCCGATTCGGAACAGGGCCGGAGCTTCATCGACCCGTGGAGCTGGGTCATCTTCGGGACCTGCCTCGCAGCGTCGCTGCTCAAAGTAAATCCCATTCTGCTCATAGTGCTTTCCGCCGTTGCGGGAACAGTTATTTACGGCGCTGCGTAGATAATGGCGCGCGTATTTGTTTTTTCGCAAACAAAAATATAACTTTGTTTGCGAAAAGGTTTGCGCTTTTCCCACATACGACCTGACATATGACCTGTTTACCACACTCAAAGGCGATTTTTTCTCCATACGCCGCCCGGCCTATAAATGCGACGGCCTCTCACGGCGGCGGCACTGCGACATCCGTTGCGACAAATCAAAATATCTTTATTTATATCTATTAATAAACTTTAACTTATGAAACGATTTTTACAAATCATCAGCGTGACAATGCTGCTCTGCGTACTATCGCTGGGCGCCGCTCGCGCGCAGGTAAACGCCGTGTTCATGGGCAACTCCATTACAGAGTTGTGGTTGAGATACCATGGAGCGCAGTTCTTCACCCCCAACAGTTACATAGGCAAGGGCATAAGCGGTCAGGTGACGGCGCAGATGCTCGGACGCTTCAAGGGCGACGTAATCAACAACAAGCCGAAAGCGGTGGTCATCATGGCCGGTATCAACGACATCGCCCAGAACCAGGGCTACATCGCCGTCGAGAAGATTATGGAAAACATCGCCACCATGGTTACCCGCGCCCAGGAGGCCGGAATCACTCCGGTGCTCTGCACCACGCTGCCTGCGTCCGGCTTCGGATGGACCACTGTGGTGGCTCCGGCACCTATCGTCAGAACGCTCAATACGCTCATCGAGGAGTATTCGCGCACCAACGGCATCGTTTTCGTGGATTACTACTCCGCATTCGTCAACAGCATCGGCGGTATGGACACCGACTTCTGCAATGACAGGGTGCACCCTGAACCATCGGGATACGAACTTCTGGAACAAATCATCCAGCCGTACTTGACAGATATATTGAAGTAAGACCGTTAAAAACAGACAAAGATGAAAAAAATCATATACAGACTTTCGGCCGCTCTGGCCATTCTGCTTTCGGTCGCAGGCTGTACCGAAGATCAGACACAGAAAGAAAAGAAGATTCCGTACATAACCGTGGACGAGATGTTCCTCAACGCAGGACCCGATGCCGCGACATTCACTGTCAACATAACAGCCAACATTCCGTGGACGATTAAGAGCAGCAGCGACTGGTGCTCCGCCTCACCGGCAGCAGGTCTGGGTGACGAGACCACTCAGGCTGTCACCATATCCGTAAAGGAGAATTCGGAGTATGACGACCGCTCGGCCGTTCTTTCGGTAGAGGGCGAGGGTGCGACCGCCGAGGAAATCACCGTGACTCAGAAGAAGCAGGGCGCTCTCATCGTCACTCCCACTGCTTACGAGATTCCCGCACAGGGCGACACCATAGAGGTGGAAATCGTCAGCAACCTCAACTACAAGATAGTGCTGCCCAGCGGTGTGGACTGGATTAAGGAGATAGAAGGTTCGCGTGCGCTCGACACTCAGGTCAAGACGTACGCCATCGCCGCCAACGATACGTACGGCCCACGCAGCACCGTCATCCGTGTCAACGAGGTTTCGGCCGGTGCGGCAAAAAGCGAGTCGATTCAAATCACGCAGGCTCAGAACAGCGCCGTCATTCTCTCCACTCCGACATTCGAAGTCGGTGCGGAAGGCGGTGACATTCAGGTCAAGGTAAAATCCAACATCGAGTACACTACCGAAATCCTCTGCGACTGGATTGTTTCGACCGACTCGCGCGCCCTTACCGAAAAGAAACTCGGATTCAAGGTCCTGGCCAACGAGGATTTCGATGCCAGAGAGGGTAAAATCGTCATCGTCAACGACATCTGCAACGACACTGTGACCGTTTCCCAGGCAGCGTTAAAGATGAACGACATTCAGTTCACCGACCGCAAGGTAAAAGCGATAATCATCGAAGACTACGACACCAACAAGGACGGCAAGATTGACTCCGACGAGGCTGCCGCCGTAACCGAACTCGTATTCTGCATCCCCAACAACTCGGGCATAAGAACCGGACTCGGCATCACCTCGCTGGGCGGTCTGGAATATCTGCGCAACCTCGAATATCTCGACATCGCCCGCAACTCGGTCAAGAACATAGACCTGACGGCCAACAAGAAGCTCAAATACATCGACTGCGAGCTCAACAAGGCTGAGACGGTAGCGTTCCCGACCTCGGCAACGTATATCGACTGCTCGCACAACGACATCTACGACCTCGACCTGACCGGCATGACCGAACTCGAACATCTGGACTGCGGCGAAAACAAGATAACCACTCTCGACCTGTCGTCGTGCGCCGAACTCAAAACTCTGGCATGCTACAACAACTACAATCTCGCAACACTCGACCTGAGCGCCAACACGCAGCTCGAACAGCTTCTGTGCTACACCAACATCATCGAGAAAATCGACCTGTCGGGACTCAAAAATCTGAAACTTCTCAACTGCGTATACAACAAGATTAAGGAGATAGACCTGAGCGCCAACACCGAACTCGAAGCTCTCTATTGCAGCGGCAACGCACTCACTTCGCTGAACGTCAGCGGCAAAAGCGCACTGCGCTCTCTGAGTTGCGACAACAACAAGCTCACTTCGCTGAACGTCAGCGGATGTACGTCGCTGCTCACGCTTTACTGCTGGAACAACTCGCTCACGACGCTCAACGCTGCCGGACTCTCCTCGCTCGAATTCCTCGGCTGCGCGCAGAACCAGCTCACGACGCTCAACGTCAGCGGATGCTCGGCTGTGAGAAGCATCAACTGCCAGAACAACAAGCTCTCGGCACTGGACGTGAAAGACTGCAAGGCGGTGAACAACATCTACTGCCACGACAACCAGATTACCGAGCTCGACCTGTCGAACAATACCGCGCTCACCGGTCTGCACGCATCGAGCAACAAACTGTCGAATATCGACCTGTCGAAGAACACCGCCCTGAACACCATGTACGTGAACAAGATGTCGACTCTCTCGACTATCAGGCTCTGGGATGAGTGCGACACCGACAGCAAATACTTCTACAAGGATGACAAGGCTGCATACGTCGGCGGCAAGAACGGAAATCTCGTGACCGCTACGATGTCCTCTTCCGACTTCAAATGGAACAAAGATGACAAAATCAGCGTCATGTCCGCTTCTAACACCGATGCCGAGGAGTATGTGATAGTTTCCGGCGAAGGCACCTCCACCGCCAAATTCTCCGGCAACAAGGTTGACGGAACTACACTCTATGCCGTTTATCCCTCTTCGGTAAAAGCTTCGCTCAGCCAGAATACCGTATCCCTGACCATTCCCGCAATACAGCAGTACAAGAACGGCTGGAACACGAACGTATTGATGGCCGGCAAGAACGCTTCCGCCGGTGCAGAGATAAAACTCTCGCCTCTCAGCGGTATCGTCTGCCTCAATATCACCGGTACGGAGACCATCTCCAACATCAAGTTCGAATCGACCGACAATACCGTAATCGCAGGCAAGGGTACTGTCGACATGAGTGCCGCCACTCCCGCTCTGAGCCTTGCGGCAGGCGGTTCGACCAGCATCAATGTGAACGGTGTGAATGCTGCTCTGAGTTCGGCAGGTGTGAAAATCTACATTCCGGTCGCTCCTGCAACTATCAAGAATCCGAAAATAACGCTCTATGATACCAAAGGCACAGGCATGACGGTAACGTCCGATGCTACGCTCACGCTGAAAGCGGGCCAGACAAGTCAGCTGAACATAGCTTACGTTCCAAGCAAGGTGGAAAGCATCGATTTGAGCGCCTCCGGCCTGGCTAACTGCTACATCGTTTCCCGCCCCGGTTCTTACAGTCTGGATACGAAGAAAGTGGACGGCTCCGTAGTAAACGGTGCATCTGCCGACTGGGTATGGATGTCGCAGGACGCACTGATTTCCAATGTCAATTACAACAACGGCATGATTTCGTTCTCCGCTTCGGGCGAGTCGGGCAACGGCCTCGTCGCACTGCTCGACGCTGCGGGCAATATCGTTTGGAGCTGGCACATATGGTGCACCGACGCTCCGGAAGACCAGAAGTGGAACGCCAACACATGGATGGACCGCAACCTCGGTGCGACATCCGTCACTCCGGACGATGTGAACACCTACGGTATGCTCTACCAGTGGGGACGTAAAGACCCGATTATCGGCACGAACACCGCAGGAAACACCAACGGTCCGGCCGAGAGCGAGGCATTCGATTCCAAATTAGCACCGGTAACAGTCATCAACGAGAGCGTGGTGGGCAAAGGCAACGGCTGGGCCAACATATTCGGTCAGGTGACTGTCGAGCAGGCGGCACGCTATCCGATGTGTCTTTACACATACAAGGTCAGCCGGTCAAGCGGTACGACCAATCCTGAGGGTGCTTACGGAGGTAAGACAACCGGTCAGACATACGGTGACGGCAATCCGACTATGGCGGACTGGTGCGTAGGCGGAGCCAACGACCGCTGGTACAACAAGAGCGTGACGACGAGCGGAAAGACCACCAACGACCCCTGCCCGGCAGGATACATGGTTCCGACCGTCGCACAGATGAACGCAGACTTCATCGGCAGCAAGTACTTCACCTCCGAAGGCAAATCGACAGCTACCAACGGACGTACCTTTACCTTCAACGGCCAGACCTCGTATCTGCCCGCAACCGGTGTCCGCTTCTCGGCATATACTCCGGAAGGAGCCGACAAGTTTATCGGCAACACGGCCATTTACTGGAACAGCGGCGTCGGTTCGACAGCAAGCATCGGTGCATTCATGGCATTCACAAACGGCAACGTCGGTTCCACCTGCGGTGCTGTGATGTGGAAGAGCTTCGCATGCCCGGTTCGCTGCGTAGCCGAATAAAACGGATTTTACCGAACCTGACGGTTATTCCACATATTGAAACAGTGACCTGCATTATGCGGGTCACTGTTTTGTTTTTAATGATATTTCGTTATTTTTGCTGACAGAGTGCTCCGGCTATAAAGTCCCGGCCGTAATATATATACAAAACCATAGATATGAACACACCCGAACAGATTGCGCAGTTCTTCGACATCGAGGGACGGCCTGCGAGCATTGCCCCGACGGGCAACGGACACATAAACGACACGTTCCGGGTCACAACCGACATAGGCGGGTCGTACATCCTGCAACGAATCAACCACAGTATATTTACCGACGTCGAGCTTCTTCAAGACAACATAGCCTATATCACCGGACACATACGCAGCATTCTCGTCTCGCGCGGGGAGAAAGAGATAGACCGTAAGGTCATCACGCTCATTCCGGCACTCGGCGGCGGGCTGTTTCACTTCGACGGAGCCGGTTACTGGCGCATGATGCTCGAAATAAAAAACTCCGTGAGCCACGACTCTCTTTCGCCCGCTCTTGCCGAAGCTACCGGCGCGGCATTCGGAGATTTCCAGAAGATGCTGTCCTCAGCATGCGAAAGCAGAATAAGGCCTTCCATCGAGAATTTCCACAACATAGCTCTCCGGGTGCAGCAGCTGCGCGACGCAATGGTGGCAGACCCGAAAGGAAGAAAAAAAGGCGTGGAGGATATGTGTGCGGCGCTGCTGGGCAGAGCCGACGATATGCTGTTCGCCGACCGGCTGCATGCGGCAGGTCTTCTGAAAAAACGAATCGTCCACTGCGACACGAAAGTCAACAACGTGCTTTTCGACCGCCACAGCGGGGAGTTCCTGTGTGTCATAGACCTCGATACGACCATGCCTGGATATGTGTTGTCAGATTACGGAGACTTCATACGCACGGCAGGATGCACGGCCGCCGAGGATGAACCGGACGTTTCCAAAATCGGTTTTGCGGAGGATATTTTCGAGAGCTTCACCGACGGATACCTCCGTTCCGCCGCACCGTTCCTTTCCGAGTGCGAAACAGAGAATCTGGCTGCCGGCGCGGCGCTTATGACATATATGCAGACGGTGCGTTTTCTGACCGACTACATAGCCGGAGACACATACTACAAAACTGCATACCCGGAACACAATCTGGTGCGTGCAAGAGCGCAGTACGCTCACCTTAAAGGCATAGAAAACCGTCTGCCGCAGATGCGGCTGTACATAAACGAACGAATGAAAAAACCGATACAGCAATGAAAAAGATTCTTCTGGCAGCATACGCGGCACTTCTGTGCGCATGCTCGTCCGCCCCGCAGATGATTACCGTCCCCACGCCTGCACGCGCGGCCGGACAAAGCGACGTCCTGGCCCTGACGTGCGAAAAACTCGACACGGTGCGCGTGGGCTTCATAGGTCTCGGCATGCGCGGACCGGGTGCCGTGCACCGTTTCACATATATCGACGGCGTGAAAATCGTGGCGCTGTGCGACCTGCTTCCGGAAAGGGTCGCCGAGGCTCAGAAGATTCTCTCGCGCCGCGGACTGCCCGCAGCAGCCGAATACAGCGGCGAGCAGGGCTGGCAGGAGATGTGCCGGCGGGACGACATAGACCTCGTGTACATAGCGACACCGTGGCTGCTACATACGCCGATGGCCGTATATGCCATGCGGCAGGGCAAACACGTGGCCGTAGAGGTGCCGGCAGCCATGACTCTGGACGAATGCTGGCAGCTTGTGGATGTCGCAGAACAGACGCGCCGGCACTGCATGATGCTCGAAAACTGCGTATATGATTTTTTCGAACTCACCTCGCTCAACATGGCCCAGCAGGGGCTTTTCGGAGAGGTCCTGCATGTGGAGGGTTCGTACATACACAACCTGGAAGAGTTCTGGAACTCGTATCAGGACAACTGGCGGCTGGATTTCAATCTCCGCAACCGCGGCGACGTCTACGCCACGCACGGCCTCGGCCCTGTGTGCCAGCTGCTCGACATACATCGCGGCGACCGTATGAAGTATCTCGTGGCGATGGATACCAAAGCCGTGACAGGACCGCAGATTATGACCAGGTGCGGAGAGGAGGGCGCCGATTTCCAGAATGCCGACCACACCATGACGATGATAATGACCGAGAGAGGCAAAACCATACACCTGCAACACGACGTCATGAATCCCCGTCCTTACAGCCGTATGTATCAGATTACGGGAACCCGCGGTTTTGCGAGCAAATATCCGACGGAAGGGTACACGTTCCGTCCTGAGGCCGGCCAAGGCGGCGCGCTTCCCGACCACGAGAATCTGAGCATACACCGTTTCATAACCGGCGCGCAGAAGGACTCGATAATGGCCATGTACAAGCATCCGATACACCGGCAGCTGGAAAGCATGGCCCGCACGGTGGGCGGTCACGGAGGCATGGACTACGTAATGGACAGCCGTCTGGTGTACTGTCTTCGCAACGGGCTTCCGCTGGACCAGGACGTCTACGACGCTGCCGAATGGTCATGTATCGGAGAGCTGACGCGCATTTCGCTCGAAAACGGCAGCATGCCGGTACAGGTTCCGGACTTCACACGCGGCGGCTGGAACAAGATAAAAGGTTATAGACACGCAATACAACAATAAAGATATGACAATAGATTTCGAACGCATTCCGCTGTCCGTAATGGAGAACTTCAAGGGCGGTGAGAAACATATGAACGCCAACATGTTCTCCGACGAGAACAACAAGATTTTCAAGGGAGTGCTCCCGGCAGGAGCCTCGATAGGCTTTCATCGCCACCAGGACGGCTGCGAGATGATTTACGTGCTCGAAGGCAGCGGCAAGGTCATTCTGGACAACGGAGAAGAACGCGTACAGGCAGGCTTGTGCCACTATTGTCCCAAAGGAGAGGCCCATTCACTTGTAAACGACTCGGAGGACGACCTCGTGTTCCTGGCTTTCGTAGTCAGCCAGTAGACGTCCGGAAAGCAGATATAGGCTTAATGCAAGCTGTCCAAATCCCAGGTTGTATGATAGGCAGCGTGCTGCAAGCACGGCAGTAAATTTTGTGCAGACTGGCGTATTGTAGCAACTAACCGCATTGTAAAGTTGACCCTCTGCAAAATAATGTCCGAAAAGATGGGCTACGGATTGGACATGAACTAAATACTTCTTGTCTGTCATCTGCTTTAATCTTGCAGCATGCGTGTCTTAGCCAGCGAATCAAGCCACTTCGAGGCCTAGTCTACGACTCGCGTTGTTTTGTGGTCCGCAAGTTATCGGCTACTATCATCGCAAATTAATTTTATGCAAATAATTTTGAAGTCAAAAAAAATTGCTTATTTTTGAACAAAATCAATAAAATATAATATTATGAAATTGTTTATCACTGTTATTGGATCGGCGTTTGTATTTATTGCCGCTATTTCTATTATTTCAAAAGTTAATAATAAAGAAATGTCTTCTCTTACAAAAACTAATATTGAAATACTTATGCGTAGTGAAACTTCTGCATCTGGTGAATATTATAAGGTAACGACAAGTTCTGAAAAATCACAAATAGACCAACATGGTTGTAATGTAACAGTAATTACAAGAAAGACAGAATGTTTTCCCAAAGGTAAAAGTAAATGTTCAGCAGGAACCTCTGAATCAACTATCGGATGCAAGTACATCTTATAAAAACGGGCATTCTAATCGCATTTGCCATTCTGGTCGGGTGCAGAACGACGGACAATACACTGCCGGTGGACATCGACAGGTGCCCGGTCGGAAGCGTGCGCTCCGATTCGATTGCCGTAATACCCATCGACAGCACTGTCTGTCTTGGCAAAGCGAACAAAATCATCTGTCGGAACAGTATATTCTACATATTGGACAGAGAGCAGAACATGATATTCGCAGTCGGCGCCGACGGCCGCCATGTCTGTACACTCAACCGCCGCGGACGGGGACGCGGAGAATATCTTGACGCGCGGGATTTCGACATTTCATCCGACGGCCGCCACCTGTACGTTCTCTCGGCTTTCATGCCCGCCGTACTGGTGTATGATATTGGCGAGACGATACAGTACGCAGACTGCATACCGCTGCCAGCGGCGGCTCTTGGCTTCGCGGTCTCGAAACAGGGCATATGGCTTTCCGACATGATTGGTTGCGGGCAAACCGTTCCTCTGTCCTTATTCTCCGGCGATACAGTAACGACAATCGTTGCGCCGCGCGGGGTTCCGGATGACGAGCAGAACAGCCATTTCAAAGAGCAAAGCATTTTCCGCAGTGCCGATTCGATAGTGTTCAATCCGCGGTTCTCCACAGACATATACACGCTGCATGACAGGTCGGCCGGTCTCCGGTTCCGCTTCACATCGAAGTATATACCGGATATACGCTGGCTCAGACAGAGCGATTTCGGTCTTAATGCAGAGGAAGGCATGCTGCTCGGATTTCAGTCCGTGTATAACATACGGGAAACGACCGTCTGCGAGCCGTGGGGAGGGATGACGGGATTTCTTGTCTGCAACAACGGCCGATGGTGTGTCTCGCCCGATATAGACGGCGACAAAATTCGCCTTTCAAATATTCTCGGGGCCACTCCGACCGCACTAATAGGTATGATTTCAAAAGTCGACGTCGAGAGGAACGACTATATCGGAAAGGCCTTTCCCAAGCAGGCGGCCCGGATATTGAGAGAGGATGCGCAGGCCATCACTCTGCATTTCATTCCATGATACAGGACGGGGTTACTCCTTTGCAGTACTCACGGCAAATGCACTGCGGTAAATCTTGTACCCGACGGCAGCGATGAAAATCGACATGAGCGGACTTATGAGATTGAAAATACAATACGGGAAATATACCGCAGTGGGAACTTTCAGTACCGTGGACTGAGTCATGCCGCATGAATTCCACGGAATGAGCACCGACGTCACGGTCGACGAGTCCTCTATGCTGCGGCTCAGAAGACGGCTCTCATAACCACGCTCGCGATAGAGCGGTCCGAACAGATTTCCGGGCAGAATGATTGACAGATACTGGTCGCCGGTGCACAGGTTGCAGAATATGCCCGAAGCGACTGTTGCCGCGACAAGCGATACGGTACGCGAGATGAACCGTATGAACAGTCCCGTTATGCTTTCCAGCATGCGGCTGCCGGCAAGCATGGCGCCGAACGTGACGGCACAAATTATGAGCCATATGGTATCGAGCATGCCGGCCATTCCGCCGGTGGCGACAAGCGCGTTGAGCGACTCGTTTCCGGTATCGGGTGCCGTTGCGCCATAAAGAGTTATCATCGCGCCCTTGAACCCCGAGATGAAATCTATCTCAGGCGCTCCAGCTATCTCGGCGATAAGCGGCCCCTGGAACACAATGGCGAATACGACGGCCGAAGCGGCCGATACGAACAGCGTGATAAGTGCCGGTAGACGCAGCACAATCAGAAATCCGGTAAGCAGCGGCACCGCCATGAGCCACGGCGAGATGACGAAACGCGAGTGCAGCGCCTCGGAGAATTCCCGTATTCGCTCCGTGGAGTCGGCATCGTGCATAACGCTCGCCGCACAGAACACGGCAAGAGCTATGACGAACGACGGAACGGTGGTTATCATCATGTATCTTATGTGCGTGAAAAGCGGAGTTCCGGTACTCGAAGCGGCAAGCACCGTCGTATCCGACAGCGGTGAAATCTTGTCGCCGAAGTATGCCCCCGAGATTATAGCTCCGGCAGTCCATCCGGCCGAGAATCCCTGCGCATTGCCTATGCCTATAAGCGCGACGCCGATTGTGGCAATCGTAGTCCACGAACTGCCGGTCATGATGGATACCACGGCGCATATCAGACATGCGGAGACCAGGAACAGTTTCGGGTGCATTATCTGCAAGCCGTAGCATATCATGGTCGGAACTATGCCGCTCACCATCCACGAACCGGAAATGGCGCCTATGAGCAGCAGGACGATGATTGCCGAGCCTATCGAACGAACATTCTCCATAATGGCGTTTTCCAGACGCTCCCACGGAGTCTTGTAAACCGACATGGATATGCCCGCGCATACGGCCGCGGCCGCCAGCAGGGCTATCTGACTGGCACCGGACAGCGCGTCGGCACCGAAAACATATACGACCAAAGACAATACGGCTACAAGAACCGCTATCGGTATGAGGGATACTCCGAGCGAGGGAATGTTCTGTGGGGACTGCATCATAGTAAATTACGACTGCAAAGGTAGACATTTAGTCAATGATGCCAAACAGGACCGGTATTTTTCTTGACGCAGACAACCCACGGCCGCGATACGATTCATACCGAATGTATTTGTACACCTAAGGCGAAGAACACACGCGTTCTTCGCCTTAGGTGCCCCGCCGTGCAGGGAATATCACTCCCAGAACTTGTAGAAGTGGTGTACGGGGCCGTGACCGTGGCCGATGCTGTATTCGGCACCCGCGGCTATGGCATTGTCTATGTAGTTCTTGGCGCTGCACACCGCATCGCGCATATCCAGTCCGCGGGCCAGAAAAGCAGCCACAGCGGAAGAGAGCGTACAGCCGGTGCCGTGTGTGTTTACCGTCGGGAGGCGTTTCGAACTCAAACGTATGATTTCGTCGTGTTCCGCGTCATAGAACACGTCCACAAGAAGCCTGTCGGACAGATGACCTGCTTTGAGCAGCACCGAGACACGGCCTCCGGCAGAGAGTTCGCGCGCCATCTGCGGCAGCTGTTCCTGGCTCTCGATTTTCCGTTCCAGAAGAATCTCTGCCTCCGGAATATTCGGAGTGATGATTCTCACATACGGAATCAGCTCCCTCTGCAAGGTCTCCACAGCATCGTCCTGCAACAGCTTGTCTCCGGAGGTGGCGACCATAACCGGGTCCAGAACGACGTTTGTCATGCCGTATTGCGCAAGAGTGTCGCGCACGGCGACTATAAGCTCCGAGGAGTGCAGCATTCCTATTTTCACGGCATCCGCCCCTATGTCAGAGAGCACGGAGCGTATCTGTCCGGTGACGAAATCCACCGGCACAGGGTGCACGCCCGTCACGCCGACGGTATTCTCGTCGACCACCGCCACAATCGCCGACATGCCGTAGCATCCGCATGCCGAGAATGTTTTAAGATCCGCCTGAATGCCGGCGCCGCCGCTGGGGTCGCTGCCGGCAATCGTAAGCGCACGCTTGTATTGTTTCATCGTTACAGTCCGTTTTTTATATTTTCCACTTTTCCTGTTGCCATGCGCTGTCCCAGAACATCCACTCCATACGCGTGCACAGCACGAAAGCATCCGTCATACGCTTCCTTACAGCCGCAGACGCCTCCGCAGCCAGCTCGTCGCATATCTCCACCGCACGGCGGCACGAAGCGGCGAAAGCCTCGTCGCCATACGCCTCAATCCAGCCGCGGTAAGGATTGGACTCCAAATCGGCCGTATTCAGAATATGTTCGCCCACACGCTGATATACCCAGAAACAGGGCAGCACCGATGCCGCGGCGACTTCGGTCTCACCCATCGCATGCGTATCCAGCACGGAGGTGTACAGCATGCACGCGGGAGACATCTCCTCGTCGGAGGGTTCGTAGCCTTGCAGGAAACTCTGATGCATGGCCGCCTCCATCTCCACGCCGTCGGAGGCGAAAGTCATGAAGTCCTTGCGCTGTTCCACCCGCGGCAGCCTTGCGGCGAGCGCCATGAGTCTGCGCGCATACCTGCGGACGTACAGCACATCCTGATGCAGATAGAATGTAAACCGTTCGGAAGACAGGCTTCCGTCGGCAAGCCCTCTGACGAAAGGCTGTTCCAGAATTTTCTCATATACCGGCAGGGCCGCAGCCCATGCCTCCTCGCTCCATTTTCCCATAATCATGAATGTTTATATCCGCAAATTGCCACGTAATCGCCCTTGTCGTACCCTTCGACCGGTTCCTGAACGCAGTCGTCCGAGTGCAGGGGATGCGTAGTCAGAGTCTGCCACGCGTGAAGGTCTGTGAATCCGGCGCCGGTCAGCAATTCCATTTTCTCACCGGTAGTGCGCCAGTGCGCCGCCCGGACAAACTCTATCGGATACGGATTGCGCGGGCAGCACCCTTCGAGCAGCGGATGGTCCCACGTTCCCAGAGTCATGGCCAGATTGTACAGCAGTCCGTAAGAGCTCTCCTTCGGCACATCTATGACCACAATCCGGCCGCCGTCGCGCAATGCGGCATACGACTTTTCGAATACCAGCTTCAAGTCAGTAATGTAGCTCGGCGTGCCGTTCAGAAGCACTGTATCGTACTGCTCCTGTCCGAAGTCGTAATCCTCAGCAGTGGACACCTCCACCATCATTCCTCGTTTGCGGGCTATTTCGGCCATCCCGAGGGACGGTTCCAGTCCCCGCGAAATTTCGATGCCGAATTCCTGCCGCAGAATCATCTCGAACAGGCCGCTTCCGCAACCCACCGAAAATACACTGCCGGCATTGTCAAGGCAGCGTGCTACGAGCTTTGCCTCCGAATATAGCACTCCGCGGTTTTCCAGAAACCATGCGTCGTATTTCGGAGCATATTCATCGAATCCTTTTTCCATAATCTGTTTGTTTAATTGTCAAATATCTATTGTCTGCATCTGCATCGTGAGCATGTCGACGAGCAGCAGCCGGCCGCTCAGCACCTCGCCGCAGCCGGTGATTATCTTTATCGCTTCGGAGGCCTCCAAGCAGCCTATCGTTCCTGGCACGGCACCCATAACTCCCGGCACCCGTTTCGGGGCACTGCACAGCGCCTCCCTGTCGGCGAACAGGTCGCCGTATCTCTTTCCGTCACCATATCCGAATACCGACACCTGCCCGCAAAACTCCTCGACAGTGCCGTAAACATAGGGTTTTCCCTGCCGCGCACAGACATCGTCTATCAGAAAACGTGTCTCGAAGTTGTCGCATCCGTCCACAACCATATCGTACTGCGCGATTACGGCATCGGCATTCTCCGCCGTCAGGCGCATGTCATGCACATCTATCGCAGTGTGCCTGTTCAGGGCATTCAGCCGTCTTGCAGCGCACACCGCTTTCGGAAGCCCTACCTCGGCCTCCGTGTAGAGCACCTGCCGTTGCAGATTCGTAAGCGACACCGTGTCGCAGTCCACAAGTCCTATGCGTCCCACGCCGGCAGCAGTCAGATACAGCGACACGGCAGAACCCAGTCCGCCGACGCCGACTATCAGAACCGATGCCCGGGACAGCTTTTCCTGCCCCCGGCTGCCTATCTGCGGCAGCATGAGCTGTCTGTCATAACGAGTCTCCATATGGCTGTCTATCTGTCAAATACTCTGTCCCAGTCTTTCCATACCACCTCGTACCCGCGTTTTCGGATATCCTCCTGCACCTGCACAGGCGTTCTCTGGTCGTTCACGCTGAACTGTTCCAACGCCTGCGGATGCGTTCTGTATCCTCCCGGGTCTGTTTTCGAGCCGGCGCTCATGGACGTTATGCCGAGCGTGGCCATATTGTTGCGGAAATCGGCCGATTCGCGCGTCGAGATGGATATGTCCACATCGTGGTCGAAAATGCGGTATGCGAAAATCACCTGTGCCAGCTCCCGGTCGCTCATCACTACATTGGGAGTGAAATGTCCCTCGGAGGGTCTCATGCGCGGGAAGTTGACGCTGTAACGGGTCTGCCAGTAGCGTCGGCGCAGATATTGCAGGTGCAGAGCCATCATTGTCACATCCGTCCGCCAGTCTTCCAGACCGATGAGCACTCCCATTCCTATTTTGTGGACTTTCGCCATTCCCATGCGGTCGAAGGCGTTCACCCGCCACAGGAAATCCGACTTTTTGCCTCTCGGGTGATATATGTTGTAGCGGCTTCGGTTGTACGTCTCCTGGAAGCACACCACACCGTTAAGCCCCGATTCGCAGAGCCGCGCGTATTCATCTGTATCCAGCGGCATCACCTCCATCGTCAGATTCGCGAAGTACGGCCTCGCTATCCTCAGCGCGTTCTCGATATACCCGACACCGGCCAGCCGCGGGTTCTCGCCCGTCACTATGAGCAGGTTCTCGAACGGTCCCAGCTCCCGGATGGCCTGACACTCGGCGTCGATCTCGCTGTCGTTGAGTATCACGCGCTCGATTTTATTCTCGTGCCTGAATCCGCAGTACACGCAGTGGTTCGTACACGAATTGGTTATATACATCGGCACATACATCTGTACGGTCCGGCCGAATCTCTCCTGCGTGTATTTTCTGCTCAGCTGCGCCATCTGTTCAATATAGGGTTCGGCCGCGGGCGACACCAGAGCCATGAAATCGTCAAGACTCGGATGCTCCTTTCCCAGCGCCCGGCGTACATCCTCCTCAGTTTTGTTCCTTATGCTTGAAGCGGTCTGCTCCCAGTCGTATTTTTCCAGTTCTTCCGAAAACATAATCCAGTCGTTTTTTTAGTCGAGAAACGATGTCAGCGGACTGCTTGCGCTCGCACATACGGTCGAGCCCACAGCTCCCAGTCCCGCCAGATATGCCTTGCGGCCGGCCGCGACAGCCTCGCGGAATGCCTCGGCCATCATCACGGGGTCCCCGGCCACGGCGATAGCCGTATTCACCAGCACGGCATCGGCGCCTGCCTCCATGGCTTCTGCGGCATGCGACGGCGCCCCTATTCCGGCATCCACCACCACCGGCACATTGCTCTGTTCGATTATTATGCGCAGGAAGTCGCGCGTCAGCAGTCCCTTGTTGCTGCCTATCGGCGCCCCCAGCGGCATTACGGCTGCCGTACCGGCCTCTTCAAGGCGCTTGCACAGGACCGGGTCCGCCTGAATGTACGGCAGCACCGTGAACCCCATCTTGGCCAGCCGTTCGGTCGCTTTGAGAGTCTCCGCCGCATCGGGAAGGAGGTAGCGCGGGTCGGGATGTATTTCGAGCTTTATGAAGTTCGTCCCGAACGCCTCCCTTGCCAGCTGGGCGGCGAGTACGGCCTCGTCGGCATCCCTTACCCCCGACGTGTTCGGGAGAATCTGTATGCCCTCCCGCATTATGTGCCGGAGCATGTCGTCCTCGCTGTTGTCCATGTCGATTCGTTTCATTGCCACGGTCACCATTTCCGACCCCGAGGCCTCTATCGCCCGGGCCATACATTCGTTGGATGAGAATTTGCCTGTTCCTACGAAAAGACGCGAACGGAACACCCGTCCGCCGATTGCTAATGTGTCGTCCATTTTATGTCTGATTTTAAGATTTCCATTACTTTTTCCGTTTGCCGTGCCGTGTCCTCGGCCCGCAGCAGCATGCCCGACAGAGCCACGCCGCTGACACCCGTGGCCATGATGTCGCGTATGTCGTCTATCTCTATGCCGCCGATTGCCACCACCGGAACGTCTATTCCGGCACTGCGGCACTGTGTCATGATGTCTCTGTATCCGTCGAGTCCCAGAATGGGGCTGAGGTTCTTTTTCGTGCTGGTGAACCTGAACGGTCCCAGACCTATGTAGTCCACTCCGAGCCCAGCCAGCCGCACCATGTCGTCCATCGTGTTTGCCGTACCGCCGATTATGTACTCCGGGCCGAGAATCTTCCGGGCCATGTCGGGCGCCATGTCGTTCTTGCCCAGATGCACTCCGTCAGCGCCGGTGATTCGGGCAATCTCGACATAATCGTCTATGATAAGCCTGGCGCCGCAGGCGCGGCATGCCTCTTTAAGCTGCATTGCCGTGTCGATGACTTCGTTCTCCGCCGCCTCCTTCATTCGCAGCTGTATCCACCGGCACCCTCCTTCGAGCACCCTCAGAGCGCCCGTAAGATAGTCGTAACGCTCCGTTGTGTGAGTTATGAATTGTAACACAGTATATCTTTTATTCGTTGTTCTATCGCTTCTATTGTCGGGTTATTCCATACGTATCCCGACAGCGCGGCTCCTCCAAACCCCATTTCCGCAAGACTCTCGAACCTCTGCGGGGTCACTCCGCCGAGCGCCACCGTTCGCGGCCCGATTATGCCGGCACTGGCGGCTCTCTCAATCTGCTCGCGGGAGAACGCTGCGCCATATCCGGCTTTGGATATGCTGTCGAAAACCGGACTCAGAAACAGATAATCCGCCTTATCGCCGTATCTCTCCGCCTCCTCTATCGAATGGCACGAACGGCTCAACCGCCCGTTCCAGCCCTGCGGCGGCTGCGGGCATCTCCTGTTCAGATGCACTCCGCCCAGTCCGTACTCCACGGCCAGATGGTGCATGTCGTGCAGCGCAATCCGTCCGTACATGCCGCTCGGTATGCTCTCGATTAAACGGCGCATCTGCTCCTCCGATGCCGCAGGCTTCCGCAGATGCACCATCACCTGCTCCTCGTTTTCCAGGAGTCCTATCGCCCTGGCCTCGCACGGCAGAAACACCTCCGGCGTGATGATGACTATGCGCATACGTCAGCCTCCGCACACAGCCCTGATAACAGTCACACAGTCGCCCTCCGCAAGCCTTACGGAGTTCCACTGCTGCCGCGGCACGACCTTGTTGTTCACCGCCACTGCAATCCCGGTCTCCGGCATCTTCTGCTCGCACAGCAGCCTGTCGACGGTTGCTTCTGCGGCAACCTCCACTTCGACGCGATTCACCAATACTTTCATTGTAAATACTCCCTGTTATATATAATATGTGTGCAACGGGAGGCCCCCGAACGGGTCATCGCAACTTTGAAAAAATCCCTACGCCGGCATTATCCGTCAGGTTCAAAGGGTATGATCTCAGCCTTTCGTCCGTTCCGCGCGAATTTTCCGGTACGTCACACCGGTCTGTTCTTTCCGCGGCACCGCTCCGGCACCCCTGTTTGCTATTGCAAATATACGAATAAGCGGTGACAATGCCAAATTTATTTGCATTTTGCCGGGCGGCAGCCTGCGAACGGCAATGTGGGGCGCGTGTTTTTTGCGGTTTCGGGGAACCGCGCGGGCCGCAGCCTCCCGCCGCGGAGGCCCGCATGTCTGCGCGCACTCCGCAGTCTGCGACAAGAGGGAAAAAGTCACAGCCAAGCTCCGTAACGCAGAAGTCCCCGCATGTCACGCCCTGAAAACCGGTCCCGCAGTCATAATATCCGCAGCCCCACGAAAAAATCCCGCGGTGTAACGTGAAGCGCAGTGTTACGCAGGCTGCGGAACTGCCGCTCCACTCTGCGCAATAGCACAATCGGACTTATGTATAGCTAATACGGGCAAAAAGTGCAAAAAAGCGGCAGGGGATGTTGCAAATCGTAAAATTTTTTCCTACTTTTGTTTCAGACGAATCGCCGAAGCAAGGCGGTATCGTTACTTTGCTTCGTATGAAAACGGCAAATTTTCAACAGCAGAAGCGAAGATGCAGGAACAACCCTCGGGATGTTTTGCGGCCCACGGCCGTGAATGGAAGGTATGTTCTTTGCGCATCAAATTAAGTACCGAACGTTACGGACGTGGGTTTCTTGTATCTGTATTTCTGCTTGGGTTTTTGCCGACCTTCATACGAGTATAGGTATCGAGGACCCGCGTTTCTCTTTTGCGAGGAGTCATATTAAAATCTGTTCTTTGAATTTCCGTTTTGCGCCGGCACCCGAGATGCGGGATGCAGCCTGCGAATGGAACGCTGGCAAGCGGGCTTTCGCAAGGCAAGGCTGCGGCCCGCATGGTTCCACAGAACCGTAAAAACAGGCCGACAATCATCTGCTCTTAAAACGGAGAGCATGCTGCGAATGGTACGCTGACAAGCTGGCTTTCGCAAGGCAAGGCTGCTCCCTCGCGATTCCAAGGAATCGCAAAAGTTGCACGCGGTATTGCATCGTCTTTCGAGCCGGCAGGAAACAGTTTTT